>CALVRQ010000082.1 GCA_944358685.1 uncultured Bacilli bacterium | reverse complement strand
TGATAAGTGATTATATCGTTTTTAACTTTGATTTGAACTTTATTTGTAATATCACCATCATAATTATCTATGGCAGTGTAACCTTCTTCGTTATAATTTGCATTTGGACAGATTGTAACGTTTTGATTGCCAGTTAAAGTTATTTTGGGCTTTTCTTTATCAACAATGGTTACTTTTCTTGTTTGCTTATAAGTTATACCGTGTAATTTTAATTCATAAATTATTTTATAGGTCCCTATTTTTTCTTTATTAATTTTACTTGTGATTTTTACTTTTTTTGAGTAATCTTTTCCAAATTTGGTTACAGTATAACCTGGCTCTTTATAATCTTGGCCATATTTTAAGGTAACGTTATTTCCTTTTAGTTTGAATGCTGGTGGCCAAAAAAATAAGATGCTAAGACCAATTAATAAAACAATTATTACAATGATACTAATAACATACTTCTTTTTCATATTATCTCCTATTTATTTTGATATTCTAGTGCTTCATTTAATGAGTATTTACAACCACAATAGTGTTGACGATATAAATTATATTTTTTAGCAAGCTCGTTACTTCTTTTATACCCTTCTTTTTTCTTGAAGTCGGAATATAGATATTCTACGTTGTATTTTTCTCATAAAATTTTACCAATTTTATTTAATTTTTGACTATTTTTATATGGACTTACTGAGAGGGTTGTGGTGAAGTAATCGAAATTATGCTTTTGGGCTAATTTGGCGGTTTTTTCTAGTCTTAATAAAAAACATTTGGTGCATCTTTTACCACCTTCTTTTTCATTTTCTAAACCTTTTGAAATATTTTTAAATTCTTTGCTTTCATAACCTATTTCTAAAAGTTTAACTTTTATTTTCATTTTTAACGTTATTTCTTTTAAAGTATTAAATCTTTTTAAATATTCTTCTTCTGGATATATGTTTGGATTATAATATAAAACGGTGATATCAAAAAAAGGATAAAGCCTTTCTAAAACTGAACTTGAACATACTCCACAGCATGCGTGCAGTAATAGTTTAGGCTTTCCTTTTAAATTTGTTATTGTTTCTTCCATGATTTGATTATAGTTTATTTTCATAATATCACCTTGTCTCATGGATATTATAACACAAATATTACATAATTAAAACATTGCCAGTCATTTCTTTTGGAATAGTTATTTTTAGAAGAGTTAAAATGGTTGGTGCAATATCAGCGAGACATCCACTTTTTAATTTGATATTATCTTTGGTGATTAGAAATGGAACAGGATTTATAGAGTGTGAAGTGATAATATTTCCTTCACTATCTAGCATATAATCACAGTTGCCATGATCTGCAGTTATCAAAAGTGTTCCATTTAATTTTTCTATTTTTTTATATATTCTACCAATGCATTTGTCGACGGCTTCGATGGCTTTAACAGTAGCGTCAAAGTTTCCAGTATGGCCAACCATATCGCCGTTTGCAAAATTTAAAATTATAACATCATAGTCTTCTATTATGTCTAATAAAGTATCAGTTATTTGATAGGCGCTCATTTCAGGTTTTAAATCGTATGTAGTGACTTTTGGTGATGGTATTAATATTTTATCACATCGTTTTAGTTTGGTTTCATTTTCACCATCAAAGAAGTATGTAACGTGGGCATATTTTTCGGTTTCAGCAATTCTGAGTTGCGATAATTGTGATTTTTCTAGTACAACGCCTAGATAATTAGTTATTTTAGGATGGTCAAATAGATTTGTGCATACTACATTTTTATCGACTGGCATCATAGTTACTAGTTTTAAATTTGAAATAAATTTTCTTTTGAATTCATTAAAGTCAGGGTTTGTTAGAGCAGTGAATAATTCTCTTAAACGGTCTGGTCTAAAGTTAAAGACTAAAATACCATCGTTTTCTTTAATGACACCGTTTGTATGGGTGAATGGTTCAATGAATTCGTCGGTTATGTTTTTTTGATAACTTTCGTTTATTTGACTTTCAATATTATGAATTTTTGTATTTTCAGTCATTTCTCTATATGCTTTTTCGATGCGGTCCCAACGGTTATCTCTATCCATGGCATAATATCTACCTGATATGGTAGCAATTTCACCAATTTTTGTTTCAGATATTTTTTCTTCAAGCATTTTAATAAATTTTAGTGATTCATGTGGTTTTGTGTCTCTGCCATCTGTGAAAATGTGAAAATAAATATGACCTATGTTTTCATCTTTTAAAATGTCAATTAACCCTAATAGGTGGTTTATATGAGAATGTATTCCACCATCACTTAATAGCCCACATATATGAAGGTCAGAATTATATTTTTGTAGATGTTTAATTAGGCTTTGATATTCTTTGTTTTTTTTGATTTCACCATTTTGAATTGCTTCAGTGATAATATCTAATGATTGTTTAGGAATCCTGCCAGTGCCAATGTTCATATGTCCTACTTCACTATTGCCCATTTGTCCTTTTGGTAAGCCAACAGCATTTCCACTTGCTTCTAAAGTTGTATGAGGATATTTATTAAATAATATATCTAAATTTGGTGTTTTAGCAGCGTTTAAGGCATTGCCATTTTGATTTGGTCTGATACCAACGCCATCTAAAATACAAAGTAATAATGGTTTCATTTTAACAGCTCCTTTTTTATTATTATATCATGATTATTTTATTCAATGCGAAAATAAATCAGTTTTTTCTGATTTATTTATATAGGTTGATAATGGTGTCTAAATTTACTTGAAGTAATAGTAATAATGTGGCTCCCGCAGCAAGAAATGGACCAAATGGTATAACATTATCTTTCTTTTTCCAAAGAATTATTAGGGCTACTGGCAAGCCAATTAATGAACCTACAAAAATTGATAATATAGCTATTGGGTATGTTAAGACCATGCCAAAGATGAATAATAGTTTAATATCTCCTCCACCCATTGATTCTTTTTTAAATAGAAAATCGCCAATTTTTTTTAACAAATACATAGTTAAAAAGGCTAAAATTCCGTTTAATAGTGAATATAATGCGACTTTTAGTCCATTTATTAAAAGGATTTCTACAAATAATATAATTGCAAAAGTTATCAAAACTTCATCAGATATTATTAGATAATGATAATCACTAACAACGATAATTATCATCATAGAAACAAAAGTTAAGGCAATGATTAAATTTGGGGTTAAACCAAAGGATATGTAACAAAGTACAAAGAGAATACCAGTTAGTAACTCAAAAATTGGATAGAATAGTGATATTTTTTGATGACAATGTTTACATTTTCCTTTTTGAAATATATACGATAATATTGGAATTAATTCTAAAGATGTTAATCTATGATTGCAATTGGTACAATGACTTGGAGGGAATATGATAGATTCACCTTTTGGAAGTCTATAGCCTACTACATTGTAAAAGGAACCAAAAATAGTTCCCATTATGAATAAAAATATTCCAATTATAATTTCCATAACATCACCTTTATGCTTGAATTTGACCGTACATTGAGAACATTGGTACAACGATTGATAGAACGATAATTCCAACCATAACGGTTAATAGGATTATTAATGCTGGTTCTACGAATGTTTTAATACGGGTTACTGAATTTTTATGTAAATCTTGATAATACAATGAAATTTTATGCATCATTTCAGGAAGCTGTCCAGTTCTTTCCCCTGTTACAATCATTTCATAAGCTGGAATTGTGAAGGCCCATTGATCTTTAAAGGCAGCTGATATTGATTTACCTTGCGAGATATTACTGATTGCATCATATATTAATGATCTATATATTTCGTTGTTGGTTACTTTATCTAATATTTCCATACTATCAGTTATAAAAACGTTATGTGATAATAGCGATGCAAATGTTTTTGAAAATGTCGTAACCTCTTTATATATTATAACATCGCCAAATACTGGTAGATGCATTAATATCCATTGAACAGTTCTTCTAAATGATTTAACATTTTTATATAGGTAAATACATAGAACTAAAATGATAACAACACTTATTCCAATATATATGATATATTTTTGGAGAAAATCACTGATGGCTAAAACGGCCAAAGTAATACCGGGAATTTTAGCGTTATCCATGCTGCTATAAATCTCGACAAATTTTGGAACGACATATAACATGATAAATGTTCCAACGCCAACGGCGATAACAAAAATTATGGCTGGATAAAGCATAGCTGTAACCATAGCTTTTCTAGTGGCTTCAATTTCTGAAAAGTATTCTTCCATATCATCTAAGGTTTCAGGCAATTCACCTGTCATTTCGGCGGTTTTTACCATATTAGTTAAAATGCTTGGAAATGCGTTTTCTTGTTTGGCTAAGGCTTCACTAAAACTTTTACCTGTGGTTAAATCATAATTTAATGTTGATAGTATTCTTTTATATTTTTTATTTTTAAATTGTTTTGATAATATGTTTATAGCGTCGGCTAATGGCATTCCCACTTTTAAATATGTAGATACTTGCGCTAAAAAGAATGTTAAATCTTTTATTTTAAATTTATCGTGTGAACCTCCAACACTACCATACATGGTATTTATCCATTTATTTGTTCTAACACTATAAACAGTGTTTCCTTGACTTTTTAGATATGAAAAGACTTCGACTAAAGAAAAGGCTGAAAAGTATCCTTTCACTAATTTTCCTTCTGGAGTTCTAATGATATATTCGTATGCTTGCTTTTCTTTTGTTTTTTGGGCCTCAGGTCCTTCATAGTTGACAGTCATTTCAGGAGCGTTTTGGTATTTATCCTTGACTTTACCAATTCCAAGGGCGTTTTTAATTTTATCTGAAAAGCTCAAGACTTCTGTTCCAAATTGATCTAATTTTTCGCCGGCTGTTTTGTCTTCTAATTTTGAGCTATCTTGAATGTAGTCATTTAATCTTTTTTGGGCTTTCTTTTCTTGACTTTCTTGAATCTTCTGTCTTGTTTCTTCTTCTCTTTGCTTTTTTAGAGCTTTTTCTCTTTGGTGTTCGGCTAATAATATGTCTGTTTTTTTATAAATATTTTCTGTTTTTTGAGAATTAATTGTTACTTTATTATTTTTGTCTTTAGCGAATAATTTTACTAACATTGTTGGAAAGGCTAATATACCTAAAAAAACATATTTTATAAATGAGAAAATTGCTTTTAAAATGACTAAAAAACCTTTATAAATATATATAAATGGTGAAAGTACTTTCTTCATCTTGACACCTTCCTATTCTCATACACTAAAATTATTATAACATATTATGTTTTAAAATAAAACTTTTTTTATTTAAAACATATAATATTTTAGAAAGGGGCATAAATCATGAATTATTATAATCCCTATTATTATATGGTGCCTACTGCAACTTCTGGGTTAGGCAGAGGTTTATTTGGTAGTACTTTGAGAAGTGGAATTAATTGGTCTAGTATTTTAAATGGAGCTCAAAGAACGTTGGGGTTAGTTAATCAAGCGATTCCACTTGTTAAACAAGCTGCGCCAATGGTTAGAAATGCAAAAACTATGTTTAAAGTTATGAATGAATTTAAGAGGATTGAAACACCTCTTAGTAATTCTAATGATGTTAGTTCAAGTGGCGGTGGTGCAAGTAATGACAATGTACCTAATGAAAGTGCCCAATTTGTTTCTAGTGGTGGGCCGACATTCTTTGTATAAAAACGTTAGATTTTTAGTCTAACGTTTTTCATATTTTTCTAAATATTCATCATATGTCATTTGTTTATCAATGTATGTACCATCTTCTTTTATTAATATTAATCTATTAGCTAGAGTGCTGATTAATTCAGTATCGTAAGTTGCAAAGACTATTGGTCCATCGAATTTATTTAAGCCATTGTTTAAAGATGTTATTGATTCGATATCTAAATGGTTAGTTGGTTCATCTAAAAGTAGTACGTTTCCTTTGCCGAGCATCATTTTAGCAAACATACATCTTACTTTTTCGCCGCCTGATAGAACATTGACTTTTTTTAAAGCTTCTTCTGATGAAAATAACATTCGACCTAGAAAGCCTCGAACAAAAGCGTCTTCTTTGTTTTCTGAATATTTTCTTAACCACTCAACTAAGTTTTCATCTGTTACAAAATATTTATCGTGGTTTTTTGGATAATATGAAGTTATAACGGTCGTACCTATTTTAATTTCACCACTATCTGGTGTTTTTTCTCCAGCTAAGATTTGAAGTAAAGTTGTTTTAGCTATTTCATTTTCGCCTATTAAAGCGATTTTGTCGTCTTTTTTTATGTTTAAGGTGAAATTTTTTAATATTGGTTTATCATTTTGCATAACATTTATTTTACTTAAAGTAATTATTTCTTTACCTAATCTTCTTTCGTAATCAAAATTAATGTAAGGATATTTTCTAGTTGATGGTTTTAATTCTTCTAAGGTGATTTTTTCTAGAAGTTTTTTTCTAGATGTTGCTTGTTTTGATTTTGAAGCATTGGCTGAGAATCTGGCTATAAACGATTGTAATTCTTTAATTTTTTCTTCTTTCTTTTTGTTGGCTTGTTTTAATTGTTTTTGCATTAGTTCATTAGATTTATACCAAAAGTCATAGTTTCCAATAGTTATTTGAATTCTTTCTCTATCAATATCAACCATATGAGTACATACAGTATTTAAAAAATGTCTATCGTGAGATACTAAAATTATTGTTCCTTTATAATCTCCTAAGAAGTTTTCTAGCCATATTTTGCTTTGGATATCTAGGCCATTAGTTGGTTCATCTAATAGTAAAATATCAGGGTCTCCAAATAATGCTTGAGCAAGTAGGACTTTGACTTTATCCTTATCTTTTATATTGGCCATTTTTTCATCATAAAGATTATTTGGTATTCCTAATCCAGCAAGTAAGATTGAAGCATTACTTTCAGCTTCCCAACCGTTTAAAGCTTCAAATTCAGCTTCTAACTCCCCTACTTTAATACCGTCTTCATTGGTGAAATTTTCTTTCATATATAAGGCATCTTTTTCTTTCATGACTTTATATAGTCTATCATTTCCCATAATAACTGTGTCTAAAACGGTATAATCGTTATATAAGTTATGATCTTGTTTTAAATATGATAATCTTTCACCTTTGTTTTTGATAACTTCACCTGTTGTGCTTTCGATTTGACCAGTTAATATTTTAAGTAAAGTACTTTTACCAGCACCATTTGCGCCAATAACACCATAGCAATTTCCTTCGTTAAATTCTAAATTAACATTTTCAAATAATACTCTTTTACCATATCTAACAGATAGGTTTTGGATTTTTAACATATTCATCACCTTTTATACATTATACAGTAAAACATCTTTTTTTCAAAGAAAAAGAAGATATTTATTCGATATCTTCTAATTTTACACTAACTAGTTTACTAACACCTGATTCTTGCATGGTTATTCCATATAAGATATCGGCATATTCCATGGTTTTCTTTTTGTGAGTAATGATGATAAATTGTGATTTTGTTTTTAATTTTTCAACATATTGTCCAAAAGTATCGACATTTGCTTCGTCTAAGGCGGCTTCTACTTCGTCTAACACACAAAATGGTGATGGTTTGGATTTTATTATAGCAAATAGTAGACTTATAGCAGTTAAGGTTTTTTCACCGCCTGATAATAAGGTAATACTACTTAATTTTTTACCAGGTGGTGAAGCAATAATTTCAACGCCTGTTTCTAAGATATTACTCGGGTCTGTTAATTTTAATTCAGCGTGTCCGCCTTTAAATAATTCTCTAAAAGTTTCAGAAAAATTTTCGTTTATAATTTTAAATGTCGATTGAAATTCATTGATCATAACGGTGTCCATTTCATCAATAATTTCTAGTAATGTATTTTCGGCATTTGTCAAATCATCTATTTGACTTTTTAAGAAGGTATATCTTGTATTTACTTCTTCGTATTCTTCTGGGGCTGTTAAATTTACGATGCCTAAGTCTTTAATTTTTCTTTTTAATTTATTTACTTCTGTTTTTGCTTCGTCAAATGGTATTTCTAATTTATAGTTTTCTTTGGCTTTATCATAAGTCATACTATAAGTATCAGTTAAAGTATTTAAAAGATTATCTAGTTTAACTTCTAATCTACTTGACTTTATTTCTAAATCTTTTAGTTCGCTTGCTTTAGATGTGTATAATGAATTTTCTTTTTTTAGTGAAGCTTCATAATCTTCTAGCGTTTCATTTAAGTTTTGTTTTTCTTTGATTAAACTATCTAATTCGGTTTGAGCTTCATTTTTGGTTTTTAAAGATGCATAATATTTATTTAAAATTTCTTCTTCTTCAGTTGATAAGCCTCCTTCTAGAAGCTTATTATTACTATTTATATCAAAAGTTATTTGATCTAAATTTGTGTTTAATTCAATTAATTTTGCATTTTTACTATTAATTTCATCATTTTTTAACATTTTATCTTTATTTAAGAGATATATTTTATCTTCTTTAGCTTTTAGGTTATAATCAACTTCGTTAATTTCGTTTTCAATTTCCTTAATTTTTGATATTAATATGTCTTTTTGTTTTAGATTATTTTCTAATTCATATTTATCGGAAATAACATTTCTTACTTTGTTTTGTTTACCACCGGTCATAGAACCGCCGACATGAATGATTTCACCATCTAAGGTGACAATGCGGTAGTGATTGTTTATTAGTTTACTGATGTAGGTGGCTGAATCAATGTCTTTAGTTATTATAATGTTACCTAATTGATTTAAGATTATGTTTTTATATTTAGGATTATATTTGACTAAGTTACTAGCAACATCTATATAATTACGTGCTGTTGTTAATTTATTTAGTGTTTCATTATCAATATATTTTGGTTTTATTATGTTTAACGGAAAAAAGGTTGCTCGGCCGATAGTTTTTAAGTATTTGATAGCTTCTTTAGCTGCTTTTTCATCGTCAGTGATGATGTTGTTGGCATTATATCCTAAAGCGGTAGTGATAGCTATGGAATACTTTTCATCGGTTTCAATAAGGTTTCCTAAAGCGTTATGAATACCTCTTAGTTTTGGATTATTTAAAACACTTCTAACTGGAAGTGGTAGTGCTCCACCATTTTCTATGCTTTCTTTTAAGTTCTCTATTTTAAATTCAAGGTTATTTTTTTCTCTAATTAAATTAGTTAACCTTGTCTCTAAATTATTTTTGCTTACTTTGATTTGATTTTTGGTTTCTTCTTCTTTTTCTGTTTTGTTTTCAAGGTTTTGAAACTCTTTTTTTAGATGGAGAAGTTCGTTTTTTATGGCTTCAATGCTGTTTTTGATGGTTAATTCTTGCTCTTTTAAGTTTAAGATGTTTTCATGTAATTTAGTATCTTCTAGTTTATTGTTTTGTCTTTCTTTAATCAAAGTTTTTTTACTATTTAGTCTTTCTGATAAAGCTGTTAATTCAATTACTTTATTTTGCATGATTTTGATTTGTTCATCTAATGATGTAATGCTATTTTTAAATTTTTCGATTTTTGCTTCATTTTGATTACCACTAGTCATTAATCTTACAACTTCTTCGTTTAATGAATCTATTTTATCTTTACTTGTATGGTATTCAAAGTTTATGTTGGTTATGTCTTCAGTGATTAAAGCTATTTCTAAATTTTCTAGTTTATCTTTAACTTTATTATATTCTAAAGCTTTGTCTTTAGCTTCTTCTAATGGTTTTATTCTAGTTTCCAATTCTGATATAATATCATTTATTCTGTTTTTATTGTCATGAGTTTTATCTAGTTTTTTCAAGGCTTCTTCTTTTCTTCTTTTATATTTTAAAACTCCAGATGCTTCTTCAAAGATTATCCTTCTGTCACTTGGTTTACTTGAAATAATATTTTCGATTTTGCCTTGTGAAATGATATTAAAACTTTCTTTGGCAATACCACTATCTAAAAGTAAGTTATTTAAGTCTTTTAATCTTACTCTTTCGCCGTTAAGAAAATATTCGTTAGTTCCATCTTTATAAACTCGTCTTTTGATTTCTATTTCATCATAGTCAAAAGGAAGATATTTATCTTGGTTATCAAAGGTTAATGATACTGATGCTATATTCATGGCATTTCTAGACTTACTACCAGAAAAAATAACATCAGTCATAGTACCATCGCCTCTCAATGATTTGACTGATTGTTCACCTAAAACCCATCTAACGGCATCGACAATGTTACTTTTACCCGACCCGTTAGGTCCGACTATTCCGTTGATACCGTTGGTAAACTCTAAATTTGTTTTATCAGCAAAAGATTTAAAGTCATGGGCTTTTAATGATTTTAAATACATAATTATCACACCCTACACTATTTTTAATTATACATTAATTTGACATTTTTCGCAATTATTCCAATAAAAAAGTTATAATAATGTAGAGCTTTTAATTAAGAGAAAATAAAATACTTCCCCTTTTTAGAAAGTATTTTATTTTATTTTCTTATGATTTTTGTTATTAAGCATATTTTCTATTTGTTCAATGAAATTTTTAGCTTTTTCTTCACTAATTTTGGTAACGAGTTCTGGATGATTTTCTATTCCTTTTAAGTCATCAACATTATACCAAATGTGAGCTCTAAAACTATATTGCCATATTTGTCCAACGTCTTTTTTTAAAAGAACTAGTCCTTCTTTATCCATATAATACTCTTTATTCATTTTGATTTCCTCCGAATGGTTTAAATGGAGCATCTTTGGTTATTCTCTTTAACATAATTTTTCCATGTTTTGCTTGCTCTGGTTGATAAAATTTTTCTTCTGATGTTTCTAAGATAGCATTTATGAAGTCAGATTCTCCAGTTACGATAATGGTGTTATTCATGCTTATTTGTAATTTAGTTTCGTCTGGTAAGGTCATACTTACTATATTATCACCACGGTTGTGATGATATGCCGTGATTGGCATTACATAATGATTAGCCCCTATGGTTAAAATAACGTGTTTTTTTTCCATATAATTCACTTCCTTTTTTTATTTCCTTTTTAATTATAGTCATTTTTCATTTTATTTGTCAAATATTGATTAGAAAATAAAGAAAAAAGAACTAATTAATCCATTAGTTCTTGTTCTAGAGCTTCTAGTGGCTCTTCATTAAACATTTCATTTTCCAAAGTATATTCAACATCTCGATATTTTTTGGCTCCTGTACCAGCAGGTATCAATTTACCAATAATAACGTTTTCTTTTAAACCAGTTAAGTGATCTATTTTTCCGTGAACAGCAGCATCAGTTAAGATTCTAGTTGTTTCTTGGAATGAGGCTGCTGATAAGAAGCTTTCAGTTTCAAGTGACGCTTTAGTAATACCAAGTAATACTGGTTTACCGGTTGCTGGTCGTTTACCTTCTAAGATTAATTCTTTATTTTCTTCAGTAAATTTATTGATGTTTACCATTGTTCCTGGTAAGAATAATGAGTCTCCTGAATCAACAATTCTAATCTTAGAAATCATTCTACGTGCCATAATTTCAACGTGTTTATCAGAAATATCAACACCTTGTGAACGATATACTTTTTGAATTTCAAATAAGATATATTGTTGTACTGTTATTGGGTCAGTGACAACTAATAACTCTTTTGGTGAAATGGCACCGTGAGTAAGTCTTTGTCCAGCTTTAACTTCTTCACCTTTTTCGACAGCAAGTTTTGCGCCGTAGTTAGAAGTGTGCTCACGAGTTTCAACATCGTTTTTAACATAT
>CALVRQ010000081.1 GCA_944358685.1 uncultured Bacilli bacterium | reverse complement strand
TGAAGTCCGCACATCATTAAAATAGTCATAGGTTTAACTATAATTAAAGGCTCATCTTCTTTACCTAATAAATCAACAAGTTCATCCTTAACTATTTTTACAAAAACCTCACCCGGTTTTAAACTTTTTTTAACCTCTTCGCCCAAAGCTTTCTCTTTAACATTATTAATAAACTCTTTAACAACCTTATAGTTAACATCAGCTTCAAGTAAAGCAAGTCTTATCTCTCTTGTAACTTCCCCAATATTATCTTCAGTTATCTTCCCATAACCTTTTATTTTATTCAAAGCATTTTGAAGTCTATCTCCTAAATTTTCAAACATATTTATCACCTATATCATTATACTCAAAGCCAAAGAAAAAAGCAAACTCCAAAGTTTGCTTAAACTATTTTTCAATATAATATGGATCATCTTTAGTACCATTACCCTCTAACACCACATCAGCATTCAAATAAACAACTGGAACAACCCCATATGAAGTCTCAACACTTGCTGGACTAACACTTCCAACTGGAATAGTTTGCTCAGTAAAATTAGAAGTTCTAAAAGGAACACTTATACCAAACACATAATTATAATTAGAATCCAAAACAAGCTTATTTGAATTATCATTTGCCTGTAAAGAATTACTATCATCTGTAATACTAGTATTTGTATCATCTACTAAATCATTAGACTCTAAAATATTATCAGTCTCATCATTTAAAGCACTATTAGTATTATTAATAATAGGTGACATTGTCCAAAGCAATGTATAATCTGAAACCAATATCTGACTTAAATAATTAGTAGTTCTACACTTCTCATAATTTGTATTATTCAAATATAAACTACCACACTCATCACCATTTGTATTAGCTCTTAAATATTCTGAAACATTAAGTAAACCAACTTTACCACTCCAATAATTTGCATTTTCACTAAGTATTTGATCATTCAAAGTAACATTTGTATAATCACCATTCAAATTAAATGCCCCAACCGCAAAATTATGACTAACAACACTATCAGAATCAACTAATGAATTCACATATGTTTCATTTAGATACTTACTTAAAGATGATTTACTCCAATCTAAATTAGTAGCCGTATCCCAAGGCAAATTTTCATCTAAACTTGCATTCTTAATTATCTTAATTGTATCATCATATTCAACAGAAACAATTCTCCATTCCTCATCATTAAATGTTATATAATTATTTGGATCTGCTCCTTTAAAAATATATCTACCACTTTCATATGTATCAGCAAACAACCCATCACTAGATTTTGCATTCGCTAATTTTCTAAGCTTACTAGCCGTAGTAACTTTTTTTATATTACCTTTTGCCTTCAAACTAATTTGTGTATTAAAAGCCGCATAACCAACACACAAACATAAAAGCAAACAAAGTGAACTTATAATAATTATTTGTTTTTGTCTTCTCATTTTTCTTCTTCGCATAAAAATTTCTCCTTACTATTAAGTATATCCTATCTAAATTATAACCAATAATTGCATTTTTATCAATCATTAGAGTGTAAAGAGTGTAAAGAAAAAGACTTTTTTTACAAAGTCTGAATAAATGCATAAAGCAAAACAATTATACCTAAAACTATTCTATAATAACCAAACACCTTAAAATCATGTTTCTTAATATAACTCATTAAAAATTTAATAATAAACATTGATGTTATAAAAGCAACTATCATACCTACAAGTAGTATTGCAAGCTCCATTCCTGTAAATGCGAATGAAAACTTAACTAATTTGAGTAGTGATGCTCCAAACATAACTGGTATCGCTAAAAAGAAAGTAAACTCAGCTGCAACTGTTCTAGAAACTCCAAGTAATAATGCTCCTACAATCGTCGCTCCTGACCTTGAAGTTCCTGGGAATATTGCCGCAATTAACTGAAATATTCCAATAAGTAAAACTGTATTATAAGTTAAATCTTTTAAAGAATTAATTTTAGCATTTTTCCCTTTATTTTTATTTTCAATTACAATAAAAGCAATACCAAAAACAATTAAAGCAATAGCTACACATACATAATTATAAAATAACTTTTCAAATAACTCATCAAATAATACCCCAATAATTGCAGCCGGAACACAAGCAACTATTATCTTTCCCCATAAAGAAAGAATATTTTTATCAAGTTTTAACTTATCCTTTTCTTTCTTAACTGGAAAAATCTGTTTCCAAAACAGAATCACTACTGCTATAATTGCCCCAAGTTGAATAACTACTTGGAACATATCGTAAAAATCCTTAGACACATCTAACTTAACAAGTTCATTAAGTAAAATCATATGCCCTGTACTACTAATCGGAAGCCACTCAGTAATACCTTCGACAATTCCAAAAAATATTGCCTTAATAATTTCTAACATTTTATCACCCTATTCACATTCTATATTTTCATCCTTCATTTTATTAAAAAATTTAATAGAATTTTGTTTTAACATAAACTCATCTAATATATCACTTTTCAAATTAGGAACATCTAAATAATACTTAAGCTCCCAAACATTATCCTCATCTTTAGAAACTGTTATTTTTATATTATCATTAGATGCATACTTTTCATTAAATGAAACACCACTTGCTTTAATATCTTCTAAAAGAGTAATCCCTTCATCAGTCAAACTCTCATATGTTTTAGTTATAATAGCATCTTTAACTACATCCTCATTATCATAAGTCACATATATTTGAACTGTATCTTTTAAATCAGATGACTTATTAACTATCGTGCATGTTTTTTCAAAATCC
>CALVRQ010000080.1 GCA_944358685.1 uncultured Bacilli bacterium | reverse complement strand
ATAACATAGATTATACAATTATATATGATAAAAATGATAGTCAATTAGCAAGATTAAATGGATATTTAGACATTGGTCTTAATGATACTATGAAAGACTTAATGGTAAACTTCATAGGAGCAATCATTTTCAATATATTTGGATACTTATATTTAAAAAATAGAGACGACAAATTTATAAAAAATTTCATAATTAAAAAAAGAGAAACTTGCTGAAATAGCAAGTTTTTCTATATTAATAAAAGAACTGAAAATCCTCGTGTCTATCAATCACTAAACCACATAAAGACTCATAATATCAAATATTATGAGTTCTCTATTTAATGGTCACACAAAGTGCGACTCTCAACTGCGATGGTGCGGGCGAAGGGACTTGAACCCCCATGCCGTAAGGCGCTAGATCCTAAGTCTAGTGCGTCTACCAATTTCGCCACGCCCGCATTTTAAATGGTGGACCCTGATGGACTCGAACCATCGACCGTCCGGTTATGAGCCGGATGCTCTAACCAACTGAGCTAAGGGTCCAATTAAACTGACTTCTATATAATACCACATTACCAAATAATATGCAAGAAGTAAGTGAAAAAATTATACCTTATTAATCATATTTAATAAATTTATTTTAAATTTATCCTTATCTGAATGTTCCTTAGAAAGCATAACCCCCTTATAAGTAACAAGTTCAGATTGATGACCCTCACTCAAAATCTCCTCTGGAGACAAAGTAATTAAAGTAACGCTCTTACTATCATCATTAACCTCATAATGTAATTTAACCTCTCCATGAACTTTAGCAAACAAAGCATCTGTTGGAAGTTTTACTTCATATTTTTTTATATTTCCTTCTTCCGCCACAACTGTACCTAAAAACTCCCCAGCCTTAACCTTAGGGTAATATTCAAAATAAAGTTTTTTGAAAGCTAACATATTGTACTTCTTAAGCGCACTTTCTAACTTCTTAAACTCATTTTCATTTTGATAACCAAATACATATTTTTCCATGGTTGTCATTCCTTCCTATGTGGCATACTATACTATTATTATAATAGCACATATTAACATACAAAGCAAACACTAAACCTGTATTAGCTAAAATTTGACAACTTCTTTGCACGCTCATACAGTCAAAGAAAACTAGGCAATTACCTAGTCCTCCTTTCCTGTCTTAACATATCCTTGTTCCAGTAATGAATCATCATCACAACTAGACCATTTAGTATCGACATTGCTATTTAAAGTTTTACTTCTATATCTATAATACGTCACACTTTTATAAACAGGCTCTGTAGTATAAGTAGTAATGCTTTTTTTACAAGAAACCACACTATCATATACTCCAGCATTATCATAACTAGATGGACAAACATACTTAACATATCCATTATAAAGTACCTTAGTTGCTCCACCTTCCATAACCGTAGTATGTGGCACCTGTTTAGTTCCCGTTTGAACTTTGCTTACCTTTGTTTGTACTTGCGTAGTACTATTAGCTATAACTTTTCTAGTACCCCAACCTGACCATTTACCATATGACCAAGTATCGTCAAGATTTTTTACGAACTCGCACCTTGCGGTGCTGGTACTGGGAAATGATGTTCCGTCAAGGCTCATATGAAGCATAATATAATCTTCTTTTTCAGAGCAAGACAAATTTACTTTCATCGTATACTCATCTTCCTCTTTTGTAACTTCTAAATATGATTTATTACTATTACATGTTCTATTATTACTATCAGAAAATTTAACTAGCAATTTATTATCATACATCTCACCTAAAGTCATCTTAACAGTATCGCCAGTATTTTCAGGGAGTCTAGATGAAGTAAAATATCCACTTCCAGCCGTAGCCATAGCAAGTAAATTATTGTTAAAATTATCACTACCACTGTTTTCCTTTACCTTCTCATCGACATAATTTGTTACAAATCCCTTAGTCGGAAATAATATCATAAGAACAAATATTAAAAGTACAACCAAAACAATTTTAATAAATGCACTTTTAAAAGTCTCACGCTTATTATCTTCATCTTCGTACATACCCTAATCCCCCTTTCAGATATGGAAAATATAATAGCACATTTACACATAAATGTCAAACAAAGGTAATAAATTACATAAATTAAGACTTAGCTTACCTCACAGTAAACTATTTCTATTTCACTTATTTTGTATTTTTCGCAAGCAAATATTTTGCCATCTAAAATTTATTTTTACGGGGGCAAATTCTTAGTATATAAAAAAGGATATATAATATACCCTTATTTCTTGATTTGTACAAGCATGCATCCTCTATTTCCATACGCACTTTTAAACTCTATAACGTCTTTATTATGGCTTAAAGTAATAAAACAAGTTTCACGCATAACACCTGTACCTATGCCATGAACAATTAAAACAACTTCGTTACCCATTGCCTTATTATCCTTTATAAAATCATTAATAGCAACTCTCGCACTATCTCTATCAAAACCGTGCAAATCAAGTTTTGGCAAACTATCAATGAAAATAACTTCATTAATGGTCATTTTTACTAATCTCTGCCCTTGCCGCAGCTAAAATTGCCGCAGGCACTCTATATGGTGAACATGAAACATAATCAAGACCTAACTTATTAAAAAATTCAATGCTCTTCTCTTCTCCTCCATGTTCTCCACAAACGCCAAGTTCAATATCATCATTAACATTCTTAGCTAATTTAACAGCCACCATCATGAGTTTACCAACTCCTTCTTTATCAATAGTTTTAAACGGATCAAATTTCAAAATTCCCTTTTGATAATAACTATCAATAAAAGCTCCAGCATCATCTCTTGAAAAGCCAAAAGTCATCTGCGTTAAATCATTAGTTCCAAAACTAAAGAAATCAGCCTCCTTCGCAATCTTATCAGCTTGCGTAACACTACGAGGTACCTCAATCATCGTACCAATCTTATATTTAATATGACCATGTTTATCCAATTTTGATGCAACATCTAAAATAATTTTCTTTAAATAATTAAGTTCATTAACATCACCAACAAGCGGAATCATAATTTCCGGTTTAACATCTATTCCATGTTTTAAAACCTTACTAGCCGCTTTAAATATCGCTGTCGTCTGCATCACTGCAATCTCTGGATAAACAATTGAAAGCCTACATCCACGAAGTCCCATCATTGGATTAAATTCTTTTAAAGAATCAATCTTTTTATTAATTTCCTCTAAACTAATCTTCAAACTCTTAGCAAGTTCACTAACTTCTTCCTCAGTTTTTGGTAAAAACTCGTGTAAAGGTGGATCCAAATATCTAATTGTAAGTACATTACCATTAGCCACCTTAAATAATTCTTCAAAATCCTTAGTTTGCATTCCTAAAAGTACTGTCAAAGCTTCAATTCTATCCTTCTCAGTGGGTGCGACTATCATCTTTCTAATCGCAAAAATTTTTTCTTTTTCAAAAAACATGTGCTCAGTTCTACATAAACCAATACCTTCAGCTCCAAAATCCAAAGCAACCTTGGCATCTTTACCTAAATCTGCATTAGCTCTAACACCCATCTTCTTATACTTTTTAGCCCACTTTAGCATCGTTACAAAGTTTTCGCTTAAACTAAAATCCGATGTTGCAATAACCCCTTCATAAACATTGCCAGTCGTTCCATCTAAAGATAAATAACTATCGCTAGTAAACGTCATTCCATTAATAGTCATAACCCCATTAACTTCATCAACATAGGCATTATCACAACCACTAACACAGCACTTGCCAATACCTCTAGCCACCACTGCTGCATGTGAAGTCATACCACCACGAACCGTCAAAATACCATTCGCATACTTCATAGCTTCTATATCTTCTGGTGAAGTTTCCTCTCTAACCAAAATGGTTGGAATTTTTTTATTATATTTTTCTTTAACTTCTTCAGTATTAAAACAAATCTGACCAGAAACAGCCCCTGGAGATGCCGGAAGGCCTTTAGTAATAGCTCTTTTCTTAGCAACTTCCTTCTCATCAAAACTCTTATGAAGCATTCCACTAATCTCATTAGGATTAAGTCTCATAAGCGCTTCCTTCTCCGTAATCAAACCTTCTTTAACCATATTAACCGCAATATTTAAAGCTGCCATTGGCGTTCTTTTACCATCACGAGTCTGAAGCATATAAAGTTTACCATTCTCGGCGGTAAACTCCATATCCTGCATATCCTTATAATGCTTCTCTAATAATTTACTATATCCTTCTAACTCTTTATATATCTTTGGTCTTTCTGTCTCTAACCTATCAATAGAAAGTGGCGTCCTAACACCAGCCACAATATCTTCACCTTGTGCCTTAACCAAATACTCACCATAAAGCTTATCATCGCCATTTGCTGGATTTCTAGAAAAAGCCACACCAGTTAAAGAATCTTCACTCAAATTACCATAAACCATTTCTTGAACATTAACTGCTGTGCCCAAATCATCTGAAATATTATTCATCTGCCTATAAACTTTAGCCCTTTTATTATTCCAAGATCTAAATACTGCAGTAATTGCCTGCATAAGTTGTAATAAAGGTTCATCAGGGAAATTTTCTCTAACTAATTTTTTATAAACTTTTTTAAATGTCTCAGTTAAATGAACCATATCATCCGCATTTAACTCTAAATCACTTTTTAATCCTCTTTTTTCCTTATATTGAGTTAAATAATCTTCAAAATTATCCTTCCCTTTACCCTTAACCACATCAGCAAACATCATAATAAGTCTTCTATATGAATCATAAATAAAACGCTTACTATCTTCATCCTTAGAAAGTGCAGCCGCAATTTTATCATTCAGTCCCAAATTTAAAATCGTATCCATCATTCCTGGCATACTAATTGGTGAACCACTTCTAACCGAAAGTAAAAGTGGATTATCAACACTTCCTAAAGTCTTGCCTGTTTTTTCTTCAACACTCTTAATTCCTTTTAAAATCTGTTTTTGTACATTTTCATTCAAGCACTCATTTTCCTTAAAATATAAATTACATGCCTCAGTTGTTACCGTAAGTCCATAAGGAACTGGAAGTCCCATATTAGTCATTTCTGCTAAATTAGCTCCCTTACCACCAAGCAAACTTCTTAAATCTTTATTACCTTCATCAAATAAATAAACATATTTCTCCATAAAATTAGCCTCCTTTAATTCTTATGAGCCCTAGGATGAGCACTCAAATAAACTTGTCTTAATCTTTCATTAGATACATGTGTATATATCTGGGTCGTAGATAAACTCTCATGTCCAAGTAAATCCCCAACGCTCTTTAAATCTGCCCCTTCATTAAGCATATGCGTCGCATAAGTATGACGAAGTGTATGTGGTGTTACATGAACACTAATGCCAGCTTTCTTAGCTGTATCTGTCACAATAGCTCTAATTTCTCTTTCATTTAACTTTTCTTTTCTTTTCCCAATAAGTAAATAAGGACTATCCCTATGGTCTATCTTTAAATACTTATCTAGTAAATCCGCACATTTACTGCCATAGTAAACATATCTCTCTTTAGATCCTTTACCAAGAATAAGTATCTTTCTTTCATTAAAATCAATATCCGATAATCTCATATTAGCAAGCTCACTAACTCTAACTCCGCTAGAATAAAGCATTTCTAATATCAAAGCATCTCTAAGTCCATATTTATTGCTTCTATCAGGAAAATTAAGTAGCCTTTCTAAATCATCATAATTCAAATAATTAGGTAATGTTTTTTCTATCTTTGGATTACTTATTAATCTCATAAAATTATCTTTAATAATACCTTCACTTTCCAAATACTTAAAATAACTTTTGAGTGAGCTTACCTTTCTAGAAATTGAACTGTTACTGTATTTATCT
>CALVRQ010000079.1 GCA_944358685.1 uncultured Bacilli bacterium | reverse complement strand
CCACACACCACTATTCCTATTACAAATCCTATTAAATATTGTTTTGAAATTTTCTTTATTTTTTCTTTACTATTTCTAACTAATTTCATACTTCTTATCTACCTCCTATTGTAATTATAGCACATTTTTAGTCTATTTCCCCAAGAAATATTATATTTTTTTATTTATTTGTAAAAATAAAATTGGTGAAATAAATTATGATAGTAAAAAACTTAAGATATTGCAGGGAAAATTTAGAATTAAAGCAAAAGGAAATAGCTGAAATTTTAGGAGTAACTTATTCAACTGTATCAGGTTGGGAAACAGGGAAGGATACTATACCATTAAAACAATTAATTGAAATTGCAAACAAGTTCAATCTCAGTTTAGACTATTTATTTGGTTTAACAAACAATAATGAACAATATAAATCTTTAACTATTGATTTAAAGGTAGTAGGGAAGAATCTAAGAAATATTAGAATAAAAAATAAAAAAACGCAAAGCCAAATTGCTGGTGTATTAAACACTAGTCAATCAGCTTATGCGCATTATGAAAATGCTATATATTTAATTCCTACAAATTTTATTTTTAACTTAAGTAAAATATATAAAGATTTTTCCATAGATGAAATATTAGGTAGAGAAAAATTCTAACTTTTGTTCTCCTTAATAAACTCTCTGAGCATTTTAGTTAATGCTCTTTTTTCTATTCTAGATACGTAACTTCTAGAAATACCAAGTTCCTTCGCAATTTCTTTTTGAGTTATTTCATCTTTACCATCTAAGCCATATCTTTTAATAATTATTTCTTTTTCTCTATCAGTTAAAACCTGAAAATATTTTTTAAGCAATTTAATATTATCTTGAATATGTATATCTAAAGCAAAATCAGGTTTATCGGTCTTTAATATATCTAAAAAAGTGATTGCATTTCCTTCCTTGTCAAAACCAATAGGTTCATCAATACTAATATTCTTACTATTTTTTTTATCAGACCTAAAAAACATTAAAATTTCATTTTCAATACATCTCGCACAATAAGTAGTAAGCCTTGTTTTATGTTTAAAAGAATAACTATCTACACCCTTAATTAAACCAATAGTCCCTATACTAATCAAATCATCGCTCATCTCAGAACCATGGTCATATTTTTTGACAATATGTGCAACTAATCTTAGGTTATGTTCAATTAATTTAGCTCTCGCATCTTTGTCGCCCATATTTGCAAGTCTAATGTATTTTTCTTCATCTTCTCTAGATAAAGGATCGGGGAATACATTATTAGAATAAGAAGCTGTAAAAAGATAAAAATCTTTAAATAGCTTTTTTAAAAATTCAAACATTAAATCACACCTCTAGTTAAAATATATGTGATAAAAAAAATAATATAAAAAAATTAAGGATAACACCTTAATTATAACTGACTAAATATATACATAAACATACCAAAGCCCATAGATGCTGTTATAAAACATAAAACTACACAATCTAAAAAGGTTCTTGTCATGCTTCCATTAGAGAAGGCAATACCTTGCTTAGTAGCTTTAGTAAGTGTTCTTCCTTTACTTTGACTTTGTCCTTCACTAGCCACCTTTTCCTCGTCACTAGGTTCGTCGTATATTTCGTGAAGTTCTGCTAGTAATTTTTTTACCTCCGGTAAATTAACACTATTAATTTCCATCGTCTTATCTAATGGATCTTCTATATCATTCTCAAAAGATTTTGAAGGCTCATTATAAAATGAACTATCTTGACTTTTTGAAGAACTATTAAAACCAAAATTAGAATTTGCTTGATGGTCTAGACTAAATTCTTCTAGTGTATCATCTCCATAATTTGCCTCATCAAAAAGCCTATTAAGCGCTTCGATATTTTGATTAGTCTTAACCTCAGGATTTGATTTAGACAAATAATCATGCATGTATGAAGGGGCAGAGCCATTTACTTTATCTATACCATATGGATATTTATCGTTCATTTTCATAGCCTCCTATTAAATTAAGTATACTACAAATAAGAAGTATTTTCAATCATTTTTCCTCTAGTTGACAAAAACCTAACTACTTTTTATAATTTAGTACTTGACAATACAAGGTAGTTAGAATATAATGTCAGTAAAGAGGTGATTTATGAATTCACAATTTAAAAAAGGCGTTTTAGAATTAATTGTTCTAGTCTCCGTTAATAAAAGAGACATGTACGGCTATGAACTAGTACTCGAAGTATCTAAAGTTGTTGATGTAAACGAAGGAACTATTTATCCATTATTAAAAAGATTAACCAATGAAAACTATTTTGAAACATACTTGCAAGAATCTACCGAAGGACCATCTAGAAAATATTATAAAATAACCGTTTTAGGGCAAAAAAGATTAAAAGAATTAAAAGATGGATGGAAGGAATTCAGTGATTCCGTAAATAACTTTATTAAGGAGAGTGATAAAAATGAATAAAGAGGAGTTTCTACAAAAATTAGAAAAAGAACTATCAATTTTAAATAACAAAGAACGACAAGATATCATCGAAGAATATAAAGACACCATTGAAGAAAAAGTAAAACATGGTCAAACTGAAGAAGATGCCGTTAGAGATTTTGGAAATATTGATGAATTAGTCAGTGAAATATTAGATGCTTACAAAATTAACCCTGAGTTTAATCAAAAAGAAAGTAACTTTGATAAATTTACTCAAAAAGGAGAAAATCTTATAAAGAAAGGCGCTAGTAAATTAGCTGACATGACTAGAGACTTTGCTAATAACATCAAAGATAATGATACTGAAATGAATTTAAACCTGGCCTTTGAAATAATAATTAAAATATTCTTTACTCTTATCATATTAGCTATTTTAACCGTTCCATTTAGAATCTTTAAAGATTTAGGTTTCTCTTTTGCTGATACCTTCTTCTCACCATTAAGCGGTTTGTTTAAAATAATTATCTTACTATTATTTATTGCCCTTTATTTTGGCGTTGCTCTCATAATAATCATATCTTTATTCAAACAATATTTCAAAAAATCAGAAATAGCCAAAGAAGAAACTAAAAAAACAGAAATAAAAAAAGAGGAAAAAGAAATAGCCAAAGAAGAAATAAAAAAAACAAAAGATGAAGAAAAACCAGTTAAAATAATTCATAGAAATGGTCCGACTGTTGGTTCAGTATTATTGTTAATTGTCAAAATATGGGTTGCCTTAATTGTTTTATTACCACTATTTTTTATTGATTTGTGTGTTATATTTGGACTATTCGTATCAATATTCTATTGGATTAAAGGTATTAATTTATTTGGTTTAACCCTACTATTATTGGGTATATCATCATTATTTATTTGGTTTACTATTTTAATTTATAACTTAACATTTTCTAAAGGGAAAACATCTATCATTCCATTTTTCGTTGGTACTGCTATTACAATTTTTGGTGCACTATTCTTTATAGATATGGTTACTAATATTGAGTATATTGATGAAGCTCCAAAAACATTTAAAACCGAAACGGTATCTAAAGAATTTACGACGGATAAAGAGGTATATATTAATTTTGCACTCAATGGTGATATAAATAAAACAATTGATGAAACCCTTCCAGATAATACATTTAAAATAAACCTAACTTATGATAAGGATAACACAAATGTTAATTTGTATAATGAAATTAATTATAATTTCTCTCAAAGTGATTGTGAAATTAATAATGATGTAGAACTATGCAATAAAATTTATAACTATATTTCTATAAACTATGACTATAACGACGAATATGAAAGTGTCAAAGAAAAATACGATGACTTCATTGATAATTTAAAAGAGAATAAAATATATAATTATTCAAAATTAAGTGAAGTAAATGTGGAAGTTATAGCAAATTCTAAAACTCTAAATATAATTGAAATAGACTAAGAGCAAAACGCTCTTTTTTTTCTTTCCAAATTTTGTTATAATGGTGTATAGTAAAGAAGGGGATAAACATGACAGATGAAAACATTTTAAATTTAAAAATCAAACTAGAATTACAAAATCCAGTATATGATATAGTTGATGAAGCCATTGAATATACGATGAAAAAACAAAAATTTAAAAAATACGATTCAGTTAAACTAGTTATGATGATATATAAAAAGGATTATTCATGTTTTAGTAATACTAATGATTACCGTGATCAAGTAAAATTATTAGATGAATATTTTGAAAAAGAATATGGCCATAGTATCATCACATTTATGATGATAAAAGCAGTTTTAGCTTATAAAGGTACTGATGTCTATGACACTATAACTTCAGATATAGCTGTGCTTGAAACTGCCTTAAGAACTAAAAAAAATGTCCAAGCTGAAGATTTATGCATTTTTTCTTATCCTATTGAAAATGAAAAATATAATGATTTAATGATGAACATAGAAGCCAATTCCAACTTTAAATATGCTATGGCTATAACCTATGATAAAATTAAAAATTCTGATAAAATTACCCAAAATTGACAATTTAACAATATAGATATATAATAATGCGTAAATTTTTACGCAAAGGGTGATTTTATGGAAAATTCTTATTATAATGTTATTGAAACATTATTGTTAATCTTATCAGCCGATGAAGGAAAACTAAAAATATATCTTGAAAAGAAAAAAGAAGAACCTTATAAAGGTTATTGGATTCTTCCTGGAAGTATTTTAAATAATCAAACAACCTTAGAAGATAATGCCAAAATTATTTATCAAAAAACAACAGGCTTAGATGAAGGAAGCATATTTCAAACCAAAGCTTTCAGTAAATTAGAACGTGACTTAAACGAAAGAGTAATTGCTATAACATTTGTAGCTATAACTGACAAAACATTAATTGATATTAAGCAAAATACTAAAGAAAAAGCTTGGTTTCAAATTGATGAACTACCAAAACTAGGGTTTGACCATGAACAAATTATTAATGAAGTCATCAGTGAATTAAGAAAGAAAATAACCACTAACTATGATGACATGCTAATTAAATTTTTCCCAAGTGACTTTACATTACCAGAACTTCAAAACTTCTATGAGTTTGTTTTATCTAAACCAATTGATCGAAGAAACTTTCACAAAAAGTTTGTAAATCAAGAATTGGTAATTGACACTGGCTTTAAAACAACAAAAGGTAGTGGTAGACCAGGTACTTTATATAGGTTTAATATTGATAAAATGAAAGGTAAAAGACTATGAATCAAAAAGGATTTGGATTAAAAGAATTCGTTATCATTATTGCCATTATCTTTATATGTGCAATCATCATTATGTCACTATATCGCAGCATCATTCCAAATGCCGAAATTAAACCAGAAACTGAAACCGAAAAATTAACCTACAAAGATTTAGAGAAAAAGCTTGAAAAAGCTGCTGAAAGATATCAAAATGATACATACTCTGGTAATGCTGATGATACTGAAGTTTGGGAATTAAGCTATTCCATGCTCAGAGAAAAAGGTTACTTAGATAAATTAACCGACCCAAATGATAAAGATACCCAATGTACAGGATATGTTGAATTTATTCAAGATGGAGCAAAAATATCCTATAAACCGTTTTTAAGATGTGGAACTAATTATGAAACTGAAGGGTATGATAGTGATAATAACATAAAAGAGTCAGAATAAACTGACTCTTTTCTAATAGAAATTAACATATTTATGTAATTTATAAATTGTACCATTAATTCTAAGGTATATATAATATTTTCCTTTAATTCCATCTTCACTTATATAACGAGAAGTTGTAACTTTTTTATTAGAATCAATAGGAGTTAATAAACTATATGTTTTTTTGTCCAAAACATTATCTAAAATAATTTGAACCTCATCACTTTCTTTAAATGTACCACTTACTTTTAAACCATATACATCTTTATAAAATGAAATATTATATTTATCTAAAATATCATCATCGCTTCTAGCACTTATAAGTAAATAATTATTAATAGTTTTAGATTCACCTAAACTGCCAAGTCTAACACCATAAACTCCAGTATATACATCATTCGCATATAGGCTCATTTTCTTAGTATTATATAAAGTTGAATTTACATTCATACTAATCACACTTGTATTATCTTTAACTTCCATAAGAGTATGTCCTTGCGTAATTACAAAATCATCATCACCTAAAACTTCTAAATATGTCTCATCATTTGTTGGTAGCTCAAAATCATCAAGCTCCTTAACTGTTCTATTTGAATAATCTATTTGATATGTTAGTAAATGCTTTTTACCATCTACTTCACTTGCAAATATCATTTTATTATCATTAAGTAAATTAACTGATTCTGGTTTGTTTGGAAAATCAAAGTCACCATCAGTTTTAAGCAAATATTGCTTATAATCATCACTAACTTTATTTTCGTTCGCAATAATCCAGTTAATATCTAATGTTGTATAATCCAAATTTACAATCATATTACCATTATATCCTGACATTGTAATTGAATTGGTATTGATATCGTA
Source organism: uncultured Bacilli bacterium (assembly GCA_944358685.1). The sequence goes on along the minus strand of CALVRQ010000079.1, from coordinate 3,033 downwards.
ATTTATCGAATTCATACCGAACCAATTATTTTTCTTTTCGCCAGGTAAAATTTTATATAAATCAATTTCTTTAACAATATTGCCACTAGCTCTATCAATTTCAACAGCTATATCTTCTAGTGTTGACCTACCATAGCGATTAGAAGCTAAAAGTAAATTTCCATTATTTAGTTCATAAACATCATGGTGATATCCACCAGGTACAGTATATTCATAGTAAACTTTTCCGAGTAAATCCATCTCAATTAAACCAATACTGTAATTTCCTCTAAGTGTTTTATCACTACTAAGTAAAATATGACCATTATTTAATCTTTGAATGTCCCATTTGTAATCTCCAATTAAATACCATCTAACTTCACCGTTCTCGTCGTAAGCTGCCGTATAACCAATTTCTTCTGGAGTTGTAAAATAAAATTCATCAGTATCAAAATTTTTGTTAGATAAATCAGTTACCTTTGAAAAATCATCAGGCAGTGCAGAGGTTGTAATTGTAATTTCTTTAACTATTCCACTAGCTTCAATAATAACTTTATTATCATATCCCGCATATAAACCATAAATCGGTAAAATGTGAACTTTAGTTGGTGTAAATGTATGTTTTAAATCATTTGCCCCATCTTTACCTTTAATTGTCACAGTTGTCGTCGTTAAGTCCTTGGTTTGAAAGACAATCAAAGCTGAAAGAGGAGAGTTACCATAAGGATTTAAAATTATATTAGGATTATCAATTGTATAATTTGTATTACTTAAATATTGCTTCTCACTTTGATTTTGAACATAAAATATATCACTTTCAGTATCAATCGGCGTATTAGCCATAACATATTTATAAATAAATATTGAAGCCGCAAAAGTAACAACAATTAATATAACGTATTTTGCAATTATTTTTTTCATGGGTTCCTCCTATATTAGTCTAATCTCATTTTCGTTATAAAAAGGTTTATTTTTATCAATTCTATCAAAAAATAAAATTCCATCTAAATGGTCAACTTCGTGCTGGAAAGCAACTGATAAATCCTCTCTAGCTCTAATCGTAATTTTCTCACCATCTGGGTCATAACCCGTAATTGTTATTCTAGCATATCTAGGCACATGACCTTCAACTTCACGGTTTACACTCAAACAACCTTCACCTGTTTCCAAGGCAACTTTTTCTTCTGAATGACTGATTATCTTTGGATTTACAATCACATAATTTTGAAACTTTCCTTCTTCATATTCATATACAATAACAATAATTCTTTTTAACTGTCCAAGTTGCGGAAAAGCAAGCCCCATTCCAGGTCTTAAGTCATATTTTTCCGCATATTTTTCTATTTGACTATATGTTAGATGTTTAATAATTTGGTCGATTGTTTTTTTATCTTCTTTAGATAGTGGAAGTTTTACTTCCTTACTTTTTTGCCTTAAAATTTTGTGCTTTTCATCTAAAATATTTAAAGGTTTAAACATAATCTACCTCCATATATCTATTTTACCATATTTAAAGTTAAATAATTAAAGTTTTTCATTTTATTTACACCTTAAAAGCAAAGAATATTATAAACTTATAATACTAAATTGTCAAAATAAAAAGCCCATAAACAAAAGGCTTAGAATTTAATCATTTGAACTTTTACAGTTATATAAATCAACACGTTTGGGTAATTTTTTGGCCATATTAGCCGTTCTTTCATCGAATAATAAATTAACCTTTATACCAAAAGTTTTCGCAATATTATCTATATTTCTGCAAGTTAAATTTGCATCTCCATTTTCAATCGTACTAATATATGCCATTTTAAATTTAGTTTTATTCGCAAATTGTTCTTGTGTTAATTTGTTTTGATATCTATACCACTTAGTATTTAATCCCACTAATTCCATAGCTTTCATATAAATCACTCTACCTTTACAAATATTAAGACAAAACTTAATTATATATAAATTATAAATTTAAAGTGTAAATAACTTAATGCCATTAAAAATTATTAAGATATATCTTAATAAGATATTAAAAATATGTTATACTTCAAATAGAAAGTAAAGGAGAGGTATACATGAAAGGGAAAATAAAAAAAATATATTAGGGTATTTACCAGGATTTATAACAGGTATAGTGGTATTTGGAGGAGTAAGTGTAATAGCGGCGACGTATTTTCCGTCTAATCAAGTGACGTATGAAAATGGGACAAGTGGAATGCAGGCAACTGATGTTCAAGGAGCAATCGACGAGCTTTATAATACTTGTTTTTCAAAAACAGGAGGAGAATGGGTATTAGATAATACAGATATCGTCGCCTCAGGAGATGGACTTTACGCCGATGAATATGAAGATGGAAAATATACATATAAAGGAGCTAATCCCAATAATTATGTAACCTTTAATAATGAGGTAGCAGGATGGTGAATCATATCCATAAACTCAGATGGAACAATAAAAATAATGAGGGATACAAGTATTGGAGATATGGCTTGGGGTAGGACAACTTCAAACAATTGGAATCGTCCAGCAACTTTAAATACATTTTTGAATGGAACATATTATAATAGTTTAACAAGTACTGCTCAAAATCAAATAGTAGAAGCAACATATTATGCGGGCGCAGTAATTGAAGATAATAATGATATGGAAGGTCAAATAAGTGATGAAAAAGAAACAATATCAAAAGTAAAAGTAGCCTTACCAACGTTAAGTGAATATTATAGGGCCAATTCAAATAAAGAACAGTGTGGAACATTTCGTTTAAATAATGCTTATATAACTACATGTAAAAATTCAGATTGGATGTTTATTAGTGATAGTTGGTAGACATTGTCGCCTGATTCTGGCGGTTCTTACGACGTGTTCACTGTGTGCAGCGATGGTTATGTGTACGACTACTTTGCGAGCGATGCGAGCATTGCGGTCAGGCCCGCCAGAACTCTTTCCTCTGAAGTCAAAATTACTGGAGGAGATGGCAGTCAGTCTAATCCATATACAATTGAATAGACCTTGCTTATAGTAAGGTCTTTTGTTATACTTTAAGTGGTGATAATATGCTTAAA
>CALVRQ010000078.1 GCA_944358685.1 uncultured Bacilli bacterium | reverse complement strand
AATTTAAAAACTGCCATTAAAAGAATCGACAAGGCAGCTGGAGCTGGAGTAATCGCTAAAAATACTAGTGCTCGTAAAAAATCAAGATTAACAAAGAAAGTAAATGCGATGGAGTAATTTACTTTTTTCTTTTATTAGGGGTGATTAGATGAAAAAATTTTGGAGTTTTTTAACTGTTTTAATATTTTGCGGATTGTTTGTATTAGGTTTTACTTACCGTGAAGATATTGTTAACTATGTGATGAAATCAGTTATTCAAAATAAGGAAGTAACCTTACCTAGTGAAAAGTCTAACTTTAACAATTATGAATTTACCTTTGTCCAAGAAACTGATGATTTTCATGTTAAAAGTAAGCAGGAAATTTTGAATGCTATTTATACGATTTTAAATCATGGTATGACTAATTTTACTTTTTATTGTGATACTAATTATGATTCTTGTTTAGATGACTTGAATTCTATTTCACAAGACCAGGTACTACTTTCTACTATTAATAATTTTGTTTCGCCTTTTAATAGTTATGAAAAGATTTATTTTAAAATAACTTCTTATGGAGAGATTAATATTGAAATAGATAAGTTATATACTGATGAAGAAATTAATGAAGTTAATAATAAAATTGCGGAGTTTGAGAGTTCTAGTATTAAAGATGGTATGAGTGTTCGTGATAAGATTAAAGCTTTTCATGATTATTTAATTAACAATAGTGTGTACGATAAAGAAAGAGCTGATTTAATTGAAAAAGGGCAAGATACAGGTGAAGGATATTCGCATAAGGCTACTGGTCCTTTACTTCATGGTATAGCTTTGTGTAGTGGATATAGTGATGCGATGAAGGTTTATTTGGATAAATTAGGTATTCCTAATTATAAGATATCTAATACTAATCATATTTGGAATTTAGTTAATATAGATGGCAAATGGCTTCATTTAGATTTAACTTGGGACGACCCAGTTACTTCTGATGGTTCAAATATTTTACTAGATAAGTTTTTCTTAATTACTAATAGCGAACTTCAAAAATTAGACCCTAGTGGTCATAATTTTGACAGCAAATATTACCCTGAAGCAATAAACAGTTAAGATGATTTCTTAACTGTTTTTGTTTAGATAAATTCAAATATAAATGAATTGCTTTTTTAGTGTACAAAGTCCTTGCTATTGCTTGAAAATCTAAAAACTTGTGTTGAATTTCCATTTTCAATTGACAATTTGTATAATATATCATAATTGGCATTGTCATACATTACATAATATACATAATCTCCAACTATAAATAAATCTTTTATTTTATTGGAACTAACTCTCCTAATTTGTGTCTTAGTTTTATCTACAGTTGATAATTTGTATAATATATCATAATTGGCATTGTCATACATTACATAGTATAAATAATCTCCTGATGCAGCAATTTTTTTTATATTGCCAGATGATGTTCTTAAAACTTCGGTAGAACTACCACTTTCTACTGATATCTTATACACACCATCATAATTACTGTTTATGCTCTCTTTAGAGTAAATATAATCTCTTGATGTCGCTGTAGATGAACAATTTTCATACAATTCGTCGATGGCATCTTGTACATTATTTGAAGAAAGACCACTTTCTGTATTATCATAAGTTACATCATCACTTGGAAAATATGTTGCCGCATATACTCCTATCGTTCCAAATATTAAGCCACTTAATACAAATATAAATATCCTATTTAAACTTTTTTCCTTTTTGTCTTTAATCTTTTTCATGTATTGTCCCTCCTTATATTCCCAATACTGTTACTGTCCTTATTCCTAAGATAAAACTGATTAAATATCTTTTTGAAAATTCTTTTACCTTTTCTTTCATGTTATATCCCCTATTCTTGATTTTAAGTTAATTAATCGTTGATTTGTAACTTATTTTAGGTTATCCGATATTATCGTAACCTATTTTAAGTTATAGGTCAATACCTTAAAACAAGTTATTGTACAATCAAATCGGAGGTTGAACTTATGAATAGACTAAGAGATTTAAGAGAAGACCACGATTTATTACAAAAAGATATTGCAAAGATTTTAGGTATGTCACAGACTGGATATTCACAGTATGAGACAGAGACCAATGATATTCCAACAGCTATTTTAAAAAAGTTGGCTAATTATTATGATACAAGTATTGATTATATTTTATGTGTGACAAATGAGAAGAAACCTTACCCTAAAGCTAATAAAAACGCCTAAAATGGCGTTTTAATATTCTTTTATTGGCAAAGTTATTGTTACTTTAGTATATTTGTTTTCTTCTGATTCATAGTTTAGTATTCCATCATGAGCTTTAATGATTTCTTCAGATAAGGAAACTCCTAGTCCTGTTCCTTTTGGTTTTGTTGTATAAAATGGCTCTTTTATTTTATCTAATAATTCTTTATTCATACCTTTACCATTATCTTTAATAGTTATAATTATGTTATTGTTACTGATTGTTTCTTTTATGTCAATATGTCCTTTTTTATTTTTGGGTATAGCTTCTATACTATTTTTTAAAAGGTTAATAAATACTTGTGTTAATCTATTATAGTCAGCGTTTATATAAATATCATCATCAATAATATTTTGTTTTAATTCAATATTATTTTTCTTACATAACATTTTGATATTTTTAATTACTTCTTCAATTAATAAATTTATGTCAATGATATCTTTATTTATTTTTACTTTATTCATAGCTAGGAAGTCTTCTAATAATAGTAATGTTCTATTTATCTCATCTTTTAAAATAGGAATGTATTTTTTAAAATGTTCAGAATTATCTATATCAAACATATCTAGGTAACCTTTGCACACAGCGATAGGATTTTTAATTTCATGAGTAATTCTAAATAGTGATGTTTTTATTTGTTTATTGTTTTCCATTTCTTTAATGTTCATATGTAGTTTTAAAATATCTTCAGTTTTATATAATAAGTTTGTAATTATGATAGTTATAATATATAAGAATAAAGAAGAAATTAATACTTCTGGTAAATATTCTGGGAAAGTATGACTTTGGTGACTTAAAAGGATTATAGTTATAGTCGTTTTTATTATAACAAATGTGAGAATTAAAGTATTTGGACTTAATTTTTTATATAGTTTTAAATATAAAATGTAATAAGCGACGTATTCTAATATTATTATCAATAGGTAATTTTGATAAAACCTATAATAATAGATAATCATTATTAATGAAGTTGTTCCAATGGATAGTTTGGATTTTTTTATATATGAAATGATTAATGGAATATTTATTATTAGAAATGGTATTCCTTTATATAATGGGTGTGTGTATTTTAATATTAGATATAAAACCGAGAAAACGGTTACAACAAAAAGTAGGTCATTTTCTTTTTTACTAAATGTTTTGGTATATGCAATATATAGCAAATATACCATTAAAGGAAATGTAGTTAAGACAACATCCAAAATTATTGTATCGAATAGTTTCATTTTTATCACCGACAATATTTTACAAAATTATTGTGTCGAAGTTTGTCGAAAAATGAAAATGTTTGAATTTTATAGTCAAAAAAAAGCTTTTTAAGCTTTAGTTACACTGTGCATTTACATTACAAGTGTCGGTATATGTATATTTATACTGATTGTTTGCACTTTCATAAGTGATTCTAACGCATCCTGTCATTGTTTCATTTGTGGTTGGATCAATTACATCTTTTTCACTATCTAGATAACCTTCTGTTTTTAAGGTATCAACACTGATGTCACAGGTATCTTCTGGAAGACTACGCCAATTATCGGTTCCCCATGTTTCTGCTGCCTTAATGACAGTGTTTTTTTGTTCTTCTAAAGTATCTTCTTTAGAATCATTTATAAGGCCAACTATTGTTGGTACAGCAATAGCTGCGAGTATTCCTAAAATAACAATTACAGCTAATAATTCAATAAGTGTAAATCCTTTATTTTTCATGGTATCACCTAGTTTAAATTATACGTGCTTTATTTTTAGGTGTCAATAATGTTTGGTTAGATTCTCCAAAGATTGCCATATTTTGTGTTACTATTCACGGCTTAAGGAAAATATATTGTAAACTTCAATTTTAAAAGCACTAAATTTATTCATTAGTGCTTCTTAATTTTTCGATTTCTTGGATAGTTAGACC
>CALVRQ010000077.1 GCA_944358685.1 uncultured Bacilli bacterium | reverse complement strand
TATTGATAGGAATAATTACTTTTAAAAAGTCTTTTAAAATATCTAAATTTATTTTAAACACACTTTTAAAAGCTCTATCATAGCTTAAAGGAATCAAAGATAATGTTTGGTCTAGGTTTTCTAAATGCTCTATTTTCATATAACTCCTTTCTTTGCCCCTTCATATATAAACATACGATGTAAAAATCAAATTTCCTTTTTTATTTTAGAAAAAGTTTAAATTTTAAATATAGTAAAAGGTGCTGGCGAAAAATCACCAACACCTTTTAAGGTATAATTTATTTACTCTTTATCAATCATTTCATCAATGGCATCTATTGCACACTGTGCATCTTCACAATCTAAGCCGGTTTTAGAGTTATCATAAGTCAAATCTATAGCTCTTAATTTAATTGTAACTGTATATGTATTACTTATTGTATTAGTACCATCTGAAACAGAGGCCACAATATTTCCATGGTAATAGAATGGTACTTCTTCGGTGCTATCGGTAACAGTGACTATAGTCCCATCATCTTTTTTATAATCACAAATATAAGAACTACCACAACCTTCTGGATATGTAATAGTGACTGTTATTGGATATATTCCAGTTTCTTTAAATGATGGAGCTGTCAAAGCTGAAGTGGCAACTATTTTTGTATCTGTAGCAGTTTTTCCAGTAGCATTAGTTACTCTGGCCATGACACTATATTCAGTACCCTGTTTTAATCCTTCAAATCTATAGATATTTGTTCCAGAAGTAACCCAATTTTTGCCACCATCTACAGAAAATTCATATTTAGTTATTTTACTTACTGAAGTTGCATTGGCGACAGCGGTAATACTATTTGTTGTATTAGTTGTAGTTAGAGATACAGATAATGTATCTTCAGTTACTGTGACATTATAAGTTTCATTTGATTCATTAGTACCATCTGAAACAGTGGCAACTAGTGTTCCAGATTTTGTAAATTCAACGTCTGCTACTTGGCTAGTAACAGGAACTGAGGTTCCATTATCTTTTTGATAAGTACATGTATATATATCACCACAGCCTTCTGGATAATATATGGTAACTGTTTTCGGAACTACTCCACTTTCACTGAATGTTGGTTTTGGAATAACTGAAGTAGTTAATGTTTTACTGGCAGTTGCAATTGCGCCACTATCATTAGTTGCTCTTACAGATACTTTGTATTCTGTTCCTTGTGTTAATTTTGTAAACGTATAAATATTACTAGGACCCGCATTAGTCCAATTTTTACCATCATCTATAGAATATTCATATTTATTGACAGGGCTTTCTGATGAGGCATTAGCAGTTACAGTAATACTATTTGTTGTATTGGTTGTTGATATAGTTAAATTAATTGGTTTAGCTACTTCAACATGGTAACTATTGTTAGTTGAATTTTTACCATCAGAGACAGAGGCAGTGATATCACCACTATTAGTAAATTCAACATCGACTGTTTTTTGAGCTACATTGACTAATTTACCATCGTCTTTTTTATATGTACATGTATATCTATCACCACAACCATCTGGATATGTAACAGTTACTATTTTTGGATTTGTTCCTCTTTCTGAAAAAGTAGGTCCTGGTATTGCTACTGGGTCAGCCGTGAAATAATATGTAACGTCATAATTATATTCTTTAGTTAGATTAGCACTATCTAGAACCATTTTAACATTTAAGTAACAATTGTTTTCTTCACAAGCATTTTGAATACTGTAATTTTTTATACTTACAGTTTCTGGTAAATCAAAGTTTTGCCCATCAATTACTATTATATTACTATCTTTATTGATTCTAAAATTTTTACCATTTATTTGACAATTTCCTAAATTGGTTGAATTATTACAAGTAATGTGATTTTCACCTGATGATAAAATACTACTGATGTTTTTAGAGATAATACTAGCTTTTTCTTGAATAGCTGTTCTAGTACTTGCATCAGTAAATATATCTTTTACTTCAATCAATACTTCAAATAAGAAAACTGCAATTATCATTGTTAAAGCAAACGAGACTATTAGCTCAACAACGGTAAATCCTTTATTCTTCATATTGTTCACCCCATAGTGTTTTATACAAAGTCGTCATTTGTGTTTATGTATGCTTTCTACTATATTTATAGTATATCATATTTTTAGATGATATAACATTAAAAATTTTGATATGATGATGAATTTGTAAAGAAAAACCTCGTTAAACGAGGTCTTTATTCTAACATTTTCTTTATAGCATCTAGTGCACATTGAACATCTGTACAATCTAGTCCAGTATTTGTATTTGCATAAGATAATTCAGCTGCTTTTAATTTAATAATTACTGTAAGTGAACTATTTACTGTATTAGTACCATCAGTAGCAGTAGCGGCTACACTTCCATGATTATCAAATTCAACATCGACTGTTTTTGTTGTTACATTTACGCTTGCACCATTATCTTTTTGATATGAACATGTTAGGGTGTCACCACAACCATCTGGGAATGTAATAGTTACTGTTTTGGGATATACTCCTTCTTCTGTGAAGGTTGGTTTTTCTAGGGTTGATGTAGAAGTTCCACCCATACTTAATGTATATGGATTTGACTGACTACCATCTCCTCCAGTAATTTGGACTTTAGAAGAAAGAGTTATGGCAGGCCTGACCGCAGTGCCCGTATTGTCTACGTTGCGGGCGAACACATCACCATAGACGTACACATTGAACACGCTAGAATTGTCAGAATAAGGCGACAAGGTCCACCAAGCATCACTATTAACCATCCAATCTGAATTTTTACAGGTACTATAATTTTCCTTATTTAAACTATATGTTCCACACTGTTCTTTATTTGAATTGGCTCTTAAATATTCACTTAATGTTGGTAAGGCTACTTTTACTTTTGATGTCGTTACTTTTTCATCACTTATTTGATCTTGCATATCATTATTATTTGCAGTTACTGCACCTGCATAATACGTTGCTTCTACTATTTGACTTTGGGCAGTAGAATTAAGTCCATTATAATATGTGTTGTTTAAATAAGTATTCAAATCTGCTGGGCGATTCCAATTATTTGAATTTGACCTATCCCATACTAAATTATTAGATGTATTTATATTAGCATCCCTCATTATCTTTATCGTTCCATCTGAATTTATAGAAATAATTCTCCAACCTGCTGTTTCATTATTAAATGTTACATAATTATTCGGATTAGCTCCTTTATATGTATATTTTCCTTCTTCATACTCATCAGCGTAAAGTCCATCTCCTGATGTTACTATATCAGTATTATCTAATATTGAATCACCAGTAGTAGGTTCTTTTGTACATTCTGCATAAAGCTCATCTATTGCTCCTTGAACATCACTCGCCTGCATTCCACTCGCCGTATTTTCATACGTCACTTGATTACTTGGAAAATACGTTGCAGCTATTACACTTACTCCTCCACATACAATTAATCCTGTTACAAATCCTGGCAAATATCCTAACACTATTTTCTTTATTTTTTCTTTCATGAATACCTCTCCTATCTTATCAATATCCAAAATATAAAAAAAAAAAAAAAAAAAACAAGTAATATTTTCGATAAATCACTTGTTTCAATTTTCACTTTACAATAAGTTTATCTATTAATAATTTCCTCTTTTTCTAAGGAATGCTGGTATTACAGTATCTTCATCATCTAATCCGGCAATAGGAATCATATCATCTTCTTCTTTTTCCTTATTTTGATCAAAACCAGTTGCAATAACTGTTACAATAAGTTCATCAGTAAAGTTTTCATTAATAACCGCACCAAATATAGTATTAATATCAGTATTAGCAGACTTCCTAATAGCCTCAACTGCCTCTTCAACTTCAAATAAAGTTAAATTAGGTCCACCAGTAACATTGATAATCGCATCTGTAGCTCCATCAATACTAGTCTCTAAAAGCGGACTAAGAACAGCCTGATTTGCAGCCTCTACAGCTCTATCTTCTCCAACTCCTGCACCAATACCAATAAGTGCATTACCACGTTTTTCCATTACTGTTTTAACATCAGCAAAATCCAAATTAATTAATCCTGGACATGCAATCAAATCAGAAATAGATTGAACGCCACGGCGAAGTACATTATCAACCTCTTTAAATGAATCTAAAAGCGGTGTAGATTTATCAATAATCTCTCTTAATCTATCATTTGGAACGACAATTAAAGTATCGACATGTTTCTTAAGCTCTTCAATTCCAGCTAAAGCTTGCTCCATTCTCTTCTTACCTTCAAAAGAAAATGGTTTAGTAACAATACCAATAGTTAAAGCACCTGAATTTTGGGCAATATCAGCAATAACCGGTGCCGCACCAGTACCAGTACCACCACCCATTCCACAAGTGATAAATACCATATCAGCGCCTTTTAAAGCTTCTTCTAATTCAGTTTTAGATTCAAGTGCAGCCTCTTTACCAATTTGTGGATTAGCACCGGCCCCAAGTCCATGGGTAAGCTCTACTCCTATTTGAATTTTATTTTCCGCTAAAGAATTATTAAGAACCTGAGAATCTGTATTTGCTACAATAAATTCTACCCCTTCTACCGATTCCGTCATTCTATTTACCGCATTACAGCCGCCGCCCCCGACTCCTATTACTTTTATTTTTGCAAGTTGATCCATTTCAATTCCCATCATATTAATTTCCTCCTATTCGCCAAAAAAGTATCCAAATACTTTTCCCAGCATTGTATCATCGTTAGAATTTTCTCTAGGTGAAGAAAGTTCATCCATATCATCTTCACTAAGCATTGAATAATCCATTCCTTTTAATTTTAAAGTATTTAGAAAATAAATAATATTCCCAATAACTGTACTATATTTATTATTTCTAACTCCTATTAATTTAACTGCCCCTTTACTAGCTACTGGCAAAACATCGTGCAAAACATATTCAAAATCTAGCATATTGCTAGTGCCACCAGTTATTATTATATACTGAATTGGCTTATTTGTTAAGTCCTTTAACTCATTTTTTGCCAAAGTAAGTATCTCGCTAATTCGGCTCATTACTACTTCAGAAGCTGCTTTTTGATTAATTTTAATTCTAACATTATCTATATTAACCGTTTCATAAATATCATGAACACTAGCATTCCTAACGTGAGCCAAAGCAAACTTTTCTTTAATTTTTCTAGCATCCTTTAAGTCTATCTTATACATAGATGCCAAATCACGGTCTATATCATTTCCTCCAGCCCCAATTATTTTAGTAATAACTGGAATACTTTTATTATACAAAGATACTGTTGTAATATCCGCACCAACATTTATAATTGCACTAATACTTTTGTCTAATGTTTCCGTTCTAAAGCAATTCATATCGCCAATACTTTCAACCGAAATATCGACAATTTCAATTCCTAAACTTTCAATTATACTTACAACTGAATATACATTTTTTTTAGGGGTCGTAACCATCATGGCTCTACCCATTAATTTCTGACCAGGAAAACCCTTAGGATCTTTCATAACCGTCTTCCCATTAATTTTAAAATCAATTGGAACAACAGTTACAAATTCTTCGTTAGGCATCAAATTTCCCTTAATTCCAGCCTTATAGGAATTAATCATATCTTTAGATGTAATTAAATCACCAGGAATATCACATTCACCTCTAATTAACTTATACTCAGCCATGTGGTTTGGCACATTCGCAATAACTTTTTTAATCTTAATCCCAAGCATATCTTCAATAGACCTAAAAGCAAGTAAAATTGACTTCTTAGCTAACTCTGGGTCAATTATTAGCCCCTTTTTTATTCCCCGAGAAGGTATAGTTGTAGCTGCAAGTAAATTCAAATGATTTTTATATAATTCACATACAGCAAGTTTAATGGAATCGCTGCCGAGATCAATACTCGCATAAACGTGCTCCATAACATCATCCTCCTACGGTCTATCATTAATTATACTATAATTTTACCTTACTTAAAAGAAAATGTAAACCCAATTTATT
>CALVRQ010000076.1 GCA_944358685.1 uncultured Bacilli bacterium | reverse complement strand
AGTTAAACTTACCTCTAAAACTATAACGCGTTACCGATATATCTTTGCATATATAGCTCCTAAGGTGAATTCATAAAAGATTATTACTAACTTCCACCAACCGTTAGTTCTCTATAAATAATTACTTTTATTACTACGTCTTAATCTTCGCTTTTCAAATTTCAATATTAATTATACCACAAAATTTATATTTTTAAACAAAAAACTAACCTAAGTTAGTTAAGTGTCTTACTAGAACTTGTCAAAACATTTTTAGTTTGATATTCATCAACTACCGCTTTCAAACTCTCCAGTGTTCCAGGTTCAATTTTTTGACCAATTGGTAAATACAATTCAGAAGCAAAAATATTCTCTACTCCAACGCCAGGAAAAGCTGAAAACATCTTTTCTTGCATATCAAACACATGTGAATATCCACCGTGTTTTCTATTTTCATAATTACTATTCATATCATTAATTACTTCAGCTAATACCATTATTTTACCTCCGCTTCTGCCATGGCCTTTAATACCATCTTCGCATCATTACTAAAATAAGCATTGTATAAAACATCATTACCTATTACCTTACTAATTAAATTTGTCATAATAATCTCATCAGTAAAAAAATTATTATCAACATCCCCCACTAAATTATTAGTAAGTATTTCTGTATAGCCTTCATTAAGGGCAAGTAAAGAATCCCCTTCATCATTAAACCCATAATAATTATCCTTAGCTGTAATAACCCCAAGTAAACTATGCATAAGCCAGTGTCTAGCATCCACCTCAGTAATAAGTCCATAATTAATAGCTATTTCATTATTATGTGGAATGTACTTACATGGCATCTTAACCAAATACATACTCTCCCTTTTTATCTTTAAAGTTTTAAGTCGTTCTTTCAAAGTCGTTAAATCCACATCTTTAAATATCTCATGAAAGATTGTAATAAGTTCTAAAAGATTATCTTTAACTTCGGGAGTTAAATTTTCATTACTATCTAGTATGACTTTAACTTCTTCAAGCATAACTTAATCACCTGATAAGTATTATATCACACTGTAAAACAAAAGTATACATTTTTTCCACTTTTTTTTGACATTTATTATACACTTTTTATTTACCCACGTTACAAAAAGCCTTATATTATGGTACTTTACACTACTTTATTGCCTTATTAAGTAAATTGTTATATAATGTGGAAAAGTGAAAAGTTTTCCACATATTTAAAATTTAATATAAAAGGTGTGATATATATGACAAAAACATTTTTACCTATTATCCTTGGAACAGATGCCAACGCATATGGGATAGCGAGATCATTTAACGACAAATATAATATTAAATCTTTAGCCATCGGAACATTTCCTTTAAGAGAAACTAAAGATAGTAAAATAATCGATGTTAAAATTGTTAAAAATCTCACTGATGAAAATATTTTCTTAAATACTCTTTTAGAAATAGGTAAAACCTATAAACAAAAATATGATTATCTAATTTTACTATCATGTGCCGAATGGTATACAAACCCCATTGTCAATAATATGGAAGAATTATCCAAATACTTTGTTCTCCCATTTATGAACAAAGAACTAAAAGATAAATTAGAAGATAAAGAAAGTTTCTACAATATATGTGAAAAATATAATCTAGACTATCCTAAAACATATATTGTAACCAAAGAAAATCAAAATAATATAAATTTACCATTTGAATATCCTATCGCTTTAAAACCATCAAACAGTACTCTATATTCTCAAATAAATTTTGATGGCAAGGAAAAAAGTTACAAAATAAAAAACGAACAAGAACTAAATAATACCGTTAATAAAATCTTTAATGCCGGTTATAATGGTCACATTATAGTTCAAGATTTTATTCCAGGCAGTGATGATACTATGTACGTTTTAAATTGTTATTCAAATTCCAAAGGTAAAGTCAAAATGATGTGTTTAGGTAGATGTATTTTGGAAGAACATACCCCTTACGGAATTGGCAATTATCGTGCTATAATATCAGAAGGCAACAAAGAAATTTATGAAAAGATTAAAAACTTTCTAGAAGACATCAAATATGTAGGTTTCTCAAACTTTGATTTCAAATATGATTATAGAGATAATACCTATAAACTATTTGAAATAAACATTAGACAAGGAAGAAGTAGTTATTTTACAACCGCCACTGGTCTAAATATGGCCAAATATTTAGTTGAAGATTTTGTCTTGAACATAAACAAAGAAACCGAATACAACTATAATAAATTTTTATGGCTCCATACTCCTAAAAACATCTTAAAAAAATACATTTATAATAAAGATGTTTTAAATGAAGCTAATAATTTAATTAAACGAAAAAAATATGCATACACTTTAAAAAATCCTAAAGATAATAGTTTAATAAGAAATTTTTGGATAAACAGAATATACAATAAAGATTATAAAATGTTTAAACTATATCCTCCACAAAAAAACTAAATATTTACCAATTAATAATTTAAATGAATTTATATCAAGAAAGGAAGTAAAAATATGTGCGGATTTTGCGGATATATAAATAGAAAAGAAAAAAGTCACATCAAAGCCATGAATGATATGATTGCTCACCGTGGCCCAGATGATGAATCTTATTATACTGATGATGAAATAGCTATGGGCTTTAGAAGACTTAGTATCATTGATTTAAAAGGTGGAAGGCAGCCAATGTCTAACGAAGATGATACAATGTATATAACATTCAATGGTGAAATATATAACTTTAAAGAAATCAAAGAAGA
>CALVRQ010000075.1 GCA_944358685.1 uncultured Bacilli bacterium | reverse complement strand
GGGGTAAATATAGCTTTAAATACTTGATCATTTGTCGCTTTATAAAACTTTTTTTCTTTTAACTTTGTCATAACCTCTCCTTTCAGAAAAGTAATATATACAAAGTAAAGAAAGTAGGCAAATGATTGATTTCAGGTTTTGAACATACTTAATATACCCAATTTTGGATTTTTGTTATATAAAATTCCGGTTTTGGTATATACTTTTTTAACAGATTTAGGAATTTGGTATTTTGTTCATATATTATACTTTTTTGAATTTTATTTTTTCCTAATCAATATAATTAATAGGAGGCGATATATGTATAACGTAATAAACTTGCCATACCCTTATTATGCTTTAGAACCAATCATCGACGAAAAAACAGTAAATATTCATTACAATAAACACCATAAAAAATATATGGAAAATCTAAACAAACTTACAAATTATAAAATGCCACTCGAAGAAATACCAAAAAGAATAGATGAGTTTCCTTTAAAAGATAGAGGAAAAATATTATATAATGCAGGCGGGATATTAAATCATAATTTATACTGGCAAAGTTTAAACTCAAACCAAACCTTACCTAAAGGAAAATTATTAAATAAAATAAATGAAACATATGGTAACTTTAATAACTTTAAAAATAGCTTTATAGAAAAATCCAAAACATTAGTAGGATCTGGATACACTTTCTTAGTAACTGATAATGATGGTAATATATCGGTAATTAACATGGCTAACCAAGAAACACCGCTTTCTTATGACCTTACACCACTTTTTACAATTGACCTTTGGGAACACGCATACTATTTAAAATATCAAAATAATAGAGATGCCTATATTGAAAACATATGGAATAAAGCAAACTTTGACAATGCCAGTCAAATATATGAATCATTATTTTAAAAACATAGACATATACTTATTTAGGAGGAGATACCATGAAAAAAATAGTACCATTTAAAAAAGACTTAAGTTTTGATAAAAGCATCTATGAAATTAGTAGTATATCACTTGAACACACCTTAAAACTAAAAGAAGAAAATCAAATATCAGGGCAGTTCATCATCAGCGGAACTTATAAACTAACAGAAGCCAGTATCAACGTTGACCCATTTGAATACGAACTACCATTTGACATCAGCATAGATAAAAAATATGATACTAAAAACATCGATGTCGATATAAACGATTTCTACTATGAACTTATCAACAATGAAATTTTATCTATTAATATTGAAGTCATCATTGATGGTTTAGAAGAAAGGGAGGAAATTATTATGCCAGAGGTAAAAGAAGTAACACCTTTACCAAAAGAAGAATCAAAAAAAATTAAAGAAGAAACTAGACAAGAGATGGAAAATGAAGAAACCCAAACCATCAGCCAAACAGTAGAAGAAGTAGATAACACAGCTAAATCAATATTTGAAAACTTAGATGAAAACGAAAGATACTCTGTCTATAAAGTTCACATTGTAACTGAAAATGATACCATTGAATCAATCTTACAAAAATATCAAATAAATAGAGAAGAACTAGAAGCCTATAATGATTTAAGTGACATGCAAATAGGTAGTAAGTTAATAATTCAAGCACATGAAGATTAACCAAATTTTAAAAAGTAAAGGTTTAATTGCAAGAAGTTATCGTAAACAAGGTAAAGTAACCATTATTGAAACTAATGATGGTAAATACATATATAAAGAAGGAAAGTTAAATCCGCAAATTTTAAACTATTTAAAATCGCGCAGTTTTGATTACTTACCCTTCTTTTTAAATAAAGAAAATGACCCATATCAACTCACAAATTATATTGATAACATGGACATTCCAAATGAACAAAAAATACTAGATTTAATAAGACTCGTCGCACTCCTACATAGTAAAACCACCCATTATAAAGAAATAGACTTGGATTACTATGAAAAAATATATGAAGATTTAGATAATAACTTAAACTATTTATACTTATATTATACAGATATAATAACTCTAATTGAAACTAAAGTATATATGAGTCCTTCAGAACAATTACTAGCTCGAAACATCACTAAAATATATGACCACATAAGTGATACCAAACAAAAACTAGATTATTGGCACACCCACATTAAAGAAAAAAGAAAAGAACGGCGAGTCGTTCTTCACAATAACCTAAAACTAGATCACTTTATAGAATCAAAATCCCCATATTTAATTAGTTGGGATAAAGCTAAAATTGGCAGTCCTGTATTTGATTTATACAAACTATATCAAACCCATTGCCTAGACTTTGATTTTGAAACACTACTTCGTGAATATGAAAGCCATTATCCTTTAAAAAAAGATGAAAAAGAATTACTATTTATATTAATAAATACCCCAGAATTAATTGATTTTAAACAAACAGAATATCAAAATTGCATGCAGATAAGTAAAATGATAGATAAACTTTATAAAACAGAAAACTTAATTTCACCAAAAGAGTCTAAAAATAGCACAAAACAATAATATCATAAATAAAAAAATTAAAAATACATTAAATCTAGTCACGATAAAAATGGTAATTAATATTTGATAAAAGAGAATAATCATACTAATCAAACATATAAGAGTCCATTTACCACGCCCGCACCAAAAATTCCGCATAATATCACCTATAATAATTTATTAATTATCAAAAAGGTTAATCATATTATAAGCCCACCCCTTGTATAAAAAAAATAATTAATGTATAATTTAATTAAGAATAGGGGATGAGCAAATGAAACAAAATGGCTTTATTACCTCCGCACTTTTATATGGTATATTATCATTGTTTTTAATATTAATTTTAGGTACCGTATCAATACTAGCTAACCGAAAACTAGCAAACGATAAAATAAAAGAAAGTGTCTTAAACGATGTTCAAAAAATAGAAACAAGTCCTAGATGTTTTCAAACAGATATTAGTGAATTAGATAGTAATAACTTACAAATAATAAGTTATGATTCTACATGTGAAAAAACTATATACATACCAAGAACCATTTATGGAAAAACGGTAGATTCCATTGGCCCAAATGCTTTTACTAATAAAAAAATAATAAACATCACTATGCAAGATAACATTAAACAAATATATGTCAATGCCTTTACAAACAATGATGACATAGTATTTTATATGATAACAACTAGTGATAAAGTCAAAGGTGTTGGCAGTGACGAAGAAATAGCAAATGCTGCTGGAACCACTTGGGGTGCAAAAAATGCTACTATACATTGGGATGATTAATCCCTTTTTTTCTTGTTATAAAATAATAAATATTGTATAATAAACTTAAGAAATGAGTGATTTTATGTTTATAGATGAAGCTGTAGTCGAATTAATTGCCGGCAGTGGTGGAAATGGGTGCCTTGCATTTAGAAGAGAAAAATATGTTGCCATGGGAGGACCATTTGGTGGCAACGGCGGAAAAGGTTCAGACATCATTTTTAAAGTAGATTCAGGACTAAATACCTTGGTTGATTTCAAATATAAAAAAATAATCAAAGGTTATAAAGGTGAAAATGGAATGGGAAAAGGAATGCACGGTAAAAACGCTGAAAATATTATCATCCCTGTCCCACCAGGAACTGTTATTATAGACTATGATACTAATTTAGTTATTGCTGATTTAACCAAAGATAATGAAGAATATGTCGTTGCCAAAGGAGGAAGAGGTGGAAGAGGAAATATGGCCTTTGCCACTCAATCCAATCCCGCACCTCATTATGCTGAAAATGGTGAGCCTGGTGAAAGAATAAAAGTTAAAATTGAATTAAAATTAATGGCCGATGTTGGCCTAGTTGGAATGCCAAGCGTTGGAAAATCTACATTTATATCAAAAATATCTGCATCTAAACCAAAAATAGCTGACTATCCATTTACAACCCTAAAACCTAATTTAGGTGTTGTTAAAACAAATGATAATCGTAGTTTTGTGGTAGCAGACTTGCCAGGATTAATCGAAGGAGCATCCTTAGGTCATGGCCTAGGCGATAAATTCTTAAAACATACTCAAAGAACTAGAGTAATTGCACACATCATTGATATGAGTGGCTACACAAATGACCCATATCAAGATTACATAACAATCAATAAAGAACTAGAAAACTTTGATAAATCATTAATAAAAAAACCACAAATTATAATTGCTAATAAAATGGATATGCCTTCATCTAAAGAAAATTTAAAAAAATTTAAACAAAAAGTAAATAAAGAAGTATATGAAATGTCTGCGATAAAAGGTGAAGGCATAGATAAAATAATTTTAAAACTAGCTAATATGTTAGATGAAATACCAAAAGAAAATTTATATAAAGATGAAAAATTTGAAAGTCATGTTATCTATAAATTCAAAGAAGAAAAACCATATAAAATAACTAAAGAAAATGATACCTGGGTTATTAGTGGTAAAGAAGTCGAAAAACTAATCATTATGAGTAGATTAGATACTGACGAAGCCATATTGCGATTCTCAAATAAGCTAAGAAAAATGGGAATTGATGAGGAATTAAGACAATTAGGCGCAAAAGACGGTGACCCTATCAGAATTATGGAATATGAATTTGAATTTAAAGAATAAAAACATAAAGCAAGAATACAAATAACCTTCTTAATGATATTAAAAAAAATAATGCAGTTAAAAATTTCTAGCAATTATTAGATATGATAGATATAATAAAAAGTCTGAAGCACTTAATCTTCAGACTTTATTTTTTCATTAAAACTAGCAACTCTAGAAATCTAAGACTTGTAACCTTTATAAATTCCATATATAAACATACGACCTTCAAAAAATTAACTTTTTTTAAACACTCCTCAATCATACTGATAACCACATTGTTAAATGAAGTATTATTATCCTTTGCAATCTTTTCAATTTACTTTACAAGTTCCTCTCTAATATATATAGATTTATATGTAGCAGCTACTTTAGCTTTAGTAGGTTTAGGTTTAAAAGCCATATCCATCACCTATAAATATTTTAATATATTAGAATAATAAATGATATATCAGAAATTTCTAATATATTTTTTTAAAATAAAACTCTTTATAATAAAAATAAGAGTAGGGAGGAAATCAAATGACAGAAAAAATAAAAAAACTCTTAAAAAATAGAATATTCATTTTCGTACTAGCTGCTTTATTATTTGGAACTATCGGTGTCTCTGCCGCCACTTATTTTCCAAGTAATGATGTAACATATGATAATACAGAAAGTGGCTTAGAATCTATGAATGTTCAAGGAGCCATTAATGAATTATATGGAAAAGCTCAGCAATGTAGTAGTAATTCAAATGATAGAGTTGAAGATATGGGGAGTACAACAACTTCTGGAGGCGATGGCTTATATAAAGAGGTTTATGAAGCTGGAAGATATTTTTTTAAAGGGAAAAATCCAAATAATTATATAACATTTAATGAAGAAACTGCCGGCTGAAGAATCATGTCGTTAGAATCAGATGGAACCATAAAAATAATGAAGATTGCCAGTATAGGAAATAGAGTATGGGATGATTCTTCAAACGATTGGAGAAGTTCAGATTTAAATACATATTTAAA
>CALVRQ010000074.1 GCA_944358685.1 uncultured Bacilli bacterium | reverse complement strand
TGGATACATTCTAAATACATAGCCTTTTAGTATTTTCATATCATCACCTTCAATCTTTGGTGTATTCAGTATATCACAAACATTTGTTCTTGTAAACATTTTTTTTACAAAGCAAATTCCTAGTATATAATAAATCATTAAATTTATCTTCTTCTGTTAACATATCTTAATCATATTTTAAACTAAGCTCCTCTTTAACATTCGCACCACTTATTCTTTTAGCATCTTCAAAAGTATGACCAAGCCATCCACCATTAGTTGCTACTAAAATAATATTTTTATCTTTCAAATTAAATTTATGTAAGAAAGTATTAACCGGTGAAGCAACCGTATACCACCAAACAGGTGTCATCAATATAATTATATCGTATTTATCCAAATTAATACCCAACTCTTGTATCTCGGGTTGGTAATTCATATTAACTTCTTCCTGCGCATCACTCACAACTTTATCATAATCATCACTATAAGGAGTTACTGGTTTAATCTCACATATATCATAACCATATTTATCTTTCATTTTATAAGCCAAAGTTCTAGTATTTCCAGTATAAGAATAATAACATATTAATTTCATTATTTATCCCCCTTTCTCTTTTCATATAAGTCAACTTTATAATTTAAGTAATTCAAAGTTTCCTGCTTTTCCTTAATCTCACTTTCCAATATCGTTCTTTGTTTTTCAAGTATATTAATTCTTAAATCTAAAGTATCATCACACTGTTCATAATACTTTAAAAATTTCTTTATATCTTTTAAAGAAAGACCAGCCGACTTCATACATAAAATGAACTTTAAATCTTTAATATTCTCTTCACTATACTCTCTTTTTCCATTAACTTTATTAATTTCTTTAATCAATCCCATTTTCTCATAATAGCGCAAAGTATCAATAGATAAATTTAATTCCTTAGCCACTTCTCCTATATTCAATCATATCACCTTCTTACAGTATTATTATATAATCTAGAGCCAACTCTAGGTCAAGAAAAAAAGAAATATTTTTAATATTTCTAATCTCCAAACATATCGAAAATTTCACCAAAAATAGACTCTTTTTTTCGTTTCGTATGTTTTCCATTTTTTACATATTTTGAATCTTTATCATATTTGTCATAATCACGAGTATCATAATCATGACGTATAACTTCATTTTCCTTCTCCAATAATTTTTCAAGTTCCCCTCTGTCGAGCCAAATTCCACGGCACTCAGGACAATAATCAATTTCAATACCTTTCTTCTCGCTCATAAGTAAAGTCACATCTTTACAAACTGGGCATTTCATATAATTCCTCCAATCTATATTTAATATATCATATTTTTATGAAATATTGCTGAAAAAATTAAACTTTTATAAAAGAACTTCTATTTTAATACTACTATTGGTATTTTCTATAAAAGTATTTACATCATTAAAATCACCAACAACCATTCCGTAATGAATTGGAACTACTACTTTAGGTTTTAACTTATTCACAAATTTACTTGCTTCTAAAGCATCCATTGTATAAGTTCCACCTATTGGAATAAATGCCACATCAACTTTGATATTAGTATTTTCTTCTAATCCATCAGTATCCCCAGCCACATAATAACTTTTACCATCAAATTTTAATACATAACCTAACCAACCATTTTCTTTAGAATGAAAAGGTTTATTTACATTATAAGCTGGTACAGTTTTAAAGTTAATAACTCCAAAATCATATTCCTCATTTGGTTTTACTCTCACAACCTTTTCTTCATTAAAACCAATTTTTAAACAATCATCATAAATATCATAAGGACACACAATTACCGTTTTATCATTTTTTATATTTAAAATATCCTCTTTAGAAAAATGATCATAATGTGAGTGAGTAATAAATATATAATCCGCATCATATTTTTTATCTATTTTTATCGGATCAAAATATATTTTTACATTACCACTAATCAATATACTACTTTGAACATTTACTGATATCATATAATCCCCCTATATCAAATTATTTTTTTCTAAGAAATCATGTGCAACTACATCAGGAGCTTTACCAAGCTCATCAACCTCATAATTAAGTTCCTGAACACTATCATTAGTTAAATAACTACCTAAATTATTAAGTAATTCTTCAAGTTCAGGAAACTTTTCTATTACCGAATTTCTAATAACAGGAACTGCATAATAAGGTGGAAAAAAATTTTTATCATCTTCTAAAACCACAAGTCCAAATTTTTTAAGTAATCCATCCGTCGTAAAAGCATCAATTACTTGACTATTATCATTCATTAAAGCCGTATATCTTGGACTACCATCTATCGCAATCACATCAGAAAAATTAAGTCCATAAACTTTATTAAGTCCAGATAAACCATCTTCACGATTAACAAACTCTAAAGTTGGTGATATTTTTAACAAAGAAGCATAAGGTACCAAATCAGAAATAGTCTTTAAATTATACTTATTAGCCGTATCTTGGCGTACTGCCAAAGCATAAGTATTATTAAAATTCATTTTATCTAAAACCGTTAAATCATATTTACTATCAAATTCTGACTTAACTGTATCATATACCTTATCAACATCACTAATTGGCGAATATTTTAAAATATCAGTGTAATCTGTTCCTAAGTAATCAACATATAAATCAATATCACCTCTTTGAATAGCCGAAAACACAACCTGCGCACCACCTAAATTACACTTTCTATTAACTGAAATATCACTATTAAATTCTATATAATCAGAAACCATTTCACATAAAATATTCTGTTCAGTAAAATCCTTACCACTAACCGTTATCGTTTTAGCACTCTTATCACTAACCTTAATTGAACTTAAAAATACAAGTCCCACCAAAACAAAAATTACAAATAACATTACCTTTTGTCTTTTTCGTTTATTAAGTACTTCTTCTCTAGATAAATCCTTCATTTGTAAACTAACCGGTGTAACTAATTTTTCAATCAAACCAAAGAAATAATCAACAATTAAAGCTAATATACACGCTGGTATTGCTCCTGCTAAAATCTGATAGTTATTAAGTGTTCTAATACCCGAAAAAATTAAATATCCAAGTCCTCCACCACCAATAAAAGCTGACATTGTCATTAAACCCACTGCCGAAACTGCTGATATTCTAATACCCGCCATAATTACAGGTAAAGTTTGAGGGATTTGAATTTTAAACAAAATTTGACTTTTCGTAAGTCCAATTCCTTTTGCCGACTCAATCATTGTCTCACTTATACCATTAATACCAGTATAAGTATTTTTTATAATTGGTAAAAGTGAATATAAAATAACTACAATAATAGCCGGAATCGTTCCAATACCCACAAATGGAATTAAAAAACCTAATAAAGCCATTGATGGAACTGCTTGAATCACACTCGAAAGTCCCAAAATAGGTTTATCTAACTTTTTAATATAACTAATAATTATTCCAATAGGCACACCAATTAAAATAGAAAGTCCAACCGCAATAAAAGTAAGTTCAATATGTTCCAAAAATAAAGAAATAATTTGTTCATGATTTTCAACCACATAATCTATAAACTCCATATTATTCCTCCTCATCTAAGAACTGTTGACTTAAAGCCATAATTAAACTACTTCTAGTAATAAGACCACACAAATGATTTCCATCATCTAAAACTGGAATATTTGAAAGTCTACTTTCCGTAACCAATTTAGCAAGTGTCATAATTGAATCACCTTTTTTTACTATCGGTATATCTTTAAGCATATATTCAGATGCTTTTTTATTAACACTTTCTTTGTCAGTAACACTCTCCGCATATAAAACACCTAAAAAATTTTTATTTTCATCAACAACCATTAAACTATCGACTTTCATCATCTTCATTTTATTTAAACAATAAAACACCGTATAATTAGGAAAACAAGTAACAGGTTTATCAATCATAATATCCTCAACTTTAATATATTTAGGACTCGTCCATATTCTCTTTTTACCAACAAAATTTTTTACAAAATCATTTGCTGGATGCTTCAAAATATTTTCTGGAATATCATACTGCACTAACTCACCATCATCAAATATAGCAATTTTATCAGCTAATTTTATTGCTTCATCCATATCATGCGTCACAAACACAATTGTTTTATGTAACTTATCTTGTAATTTTAAAAGTTCATCTTGCAACGACACCCTACTCATTGGATCCAACGCACTAAAAGGTTCATCCATTAAAATAATATCTGGATTTGTAATAAAAGCTCTAGCTATACCAATGCGCTGTTGCTGTCCACCTGAAAGCTCATTAGGATATCTATCTAATAATGATTCATCTAGACCTATCATATTCATCATCTTTAAAGTATCTTTTTCAACTTGATCATCTGGCATCTTCAAAACTTTAGGAATAATAGTAATATTTTCACGAACTGACAAATGAGGAAATAAACCTGTTTGTTGAATAACATACCCCATACTCCTACGTAACTTAATCTCATCTAAATCTTTAATATTTTTTCCATCAATAAAAATATCTCCTTTAGTTGGCACAATCAGTTTATTAATCATCTTTAATAAAGTAGTTTTCCCACAACCAGACTCACCAATTAAAACCGTAAACTTTCCCGTATCAATCTTAAAAGAAATATCTTTTAAAACAACATTATTTTTATACGCTTTAGAAACCTTCTTAATTTCTATCATCTAATCATCTACCTCTATCATAATTATACCATGACCATAATAATATAACTCATTAAAGAAAAAAACTAGACACTCAAAATGTCTAATCTAATTCAATTTCACCTTCAAAAACCGTACGAGCTGGACCGGTCAAATAAACATGATTATCTGCTTTATCCCAGCTAATTTTAAGCTGTCCACCAGGCAAATTTACTAAAACATATCTATCAGTATAACCATTCAAAATACTCGCAACAACTGAAGCGCAAGCACCAGTACCACAAGCTAAAGTTTCACCAACTCCACGTTCCCAAACACGCATATTAATTTCATTTTTACTAACAATACTCACAAATTCAACATTTGTTCTGTTAGGAAAATTTTCATCATTTTCTATAGCCGGACCAATAGTATTAATATCAATATCATTAACATCAGTAACAAAACAAATAGCATGTGGATTTCCCATAGAAACGCATGT
Organism: uncultured Bacilli bacterium; assembly: GCA_944358685.1. Next base: position 5,561 of record CALVRQ010000074.1, on the reverse strand, counting down.
AAGTTGTTCTATTTTATTTTTTAATAATAAATCAATATCGGCATTTACAAACTCTATCCCATCTAATGATTCTTTCTCTTTATAATTAATCACAGGAATTTTATCTGGTTTTAATATTGGCACGCCCATATCCACCTTAACCATAGAAACATAATTATTAACTAAAGTAAGTTCTAATGTCTTGATTCCCGCCAAAGTCTCAATTGTAACTTCTGTCTTATCAGTTAAACCTTTGTCATGAACAAATTTGAAAGCACATCTAATACCATTACCACACATCTCAGCTTCAGAACCATCAACATTATAAATATTCATTTTAAAATCAGCGTGTTTGCTTTTACTAATTAAAATTAATCCATCAGACCCAACACCAAAGTGCCTATCACTTATCTTTTTAGCAATCTCGCTCGGATTTTCCACTTTTTGATTAATAGCATCGACGTAAACATAATCGTTGCCAAGTCCCTCCATTTTTGTAAATCTAATCATATTCATCACCTCAATGCTTTTTCATTTTACTTTTAAAATCATACTTTGTCAATTTTTTAAATAAGAGTCAATATAATTAGCCGCATCACGGCCCAATCTTGATGCACGTGCAACAGTTCTATCTTGTCCAATTAAATCACCACCAGCAAACACTCCAGCCATTGAAGTCATCTGCTTTTTATCAGTCTTAATATAACCTTTTATATCTAATTTTAATCCCAATTTTTTAGTAACTTTATCGTCAGCTTTGGAACCAATTGCAAAAAACACATAATCACAAGGATAAACATACTTAAATCCTTTAGCATTAACTAAATAAGCTTTGTAATTATCTTTATTTTTAATAATCTGTTTTAAATTAGTATTAAAAAGAAATTCGACTCCTTCTTTCTTAGCTATATTAAATTGTACCTTATCCGCTTTCATATTTTTTTCTTCACGATAATATACAACTAAAACATTAGCCCCCCATTTTTTTGCTGTCCTTGCCATATCCATGGCCACATCACCAGCACCAATAACCAATATATTCTTATCATTTAACTCTAATACTTTTCTGCTTTCTAAAAACTCATTAGCTCCATAAACATTCGGTAAATTTTTTCCTTTAATATTAGGAATCTTAGACTTATTAGCCCCAAAACTTAAAAATACAGCATCATATTTCTTTTTCAATTGCTTAAGTGTAACATTTCTTCCAAGTTCTTTATTAAATTTAACATCTATTCCTAAATCAATAATCTTATTAAAATTTTCTAAAGCAATTCCTCTATCCAACCTAAAATCTGGAATACCATGACTAATAATTCCACCTAAATAATCATATTTCTCAAAAATTGTTACATCATAACCATATTTTTTCAAAAAAGCCGCACAGGTAAGACCAGATGGCCCTCCACCAACTATAGCCACTTTTTTACCATTAGCTTTCTCAATATTAGAAAATATAGGATAATTACTCTTTATAAACTCATCACCAATATATGCTTCAATTGTACCTATTTGAACAGAATCACCTTTTAATCTTCTAACACAATTACCTTCACACTGTAAACTTTTTGGACAAACTCTACCACATATAGAAGGTAACACGGTTGTTTCACTAAGTATATTAAAAGCATCTAAAAACTTTTGATTCTTAGCTGCTTTAATAAAATCTGGAATATTATTTCCCAAAGGGCAACCTTTCTTACAAGGTTTGGCAAGACAGTCCAAACAATAATCAACTAACTCTTTAAAATCCTTCATAAACTTAATCCTTATTAATTGTAAATGTTACTTTATATTGATTTCCTATATCAAGTTCATCGACATTCACATAATATCCACTTTGTTCAATTTTATTGGCACAATCTCTAAGCATTTTAACAATATCAGCAAAATGAGATTGATTACTAACTGGTTTAACATCTTGAGTAATTGTACTAGCCATTGTTGGTTGTACATTCAAATTAGCATTCATATTTTCACTTAATGTATTATCAGCAATTATATCCATATCTGGAATATTTGATGTATTAGAAACTGGTTGACTAGCTTGTACTGTAGACTCAGCTGCAGTTGGTGTTGGAATTGTACTTGCTAAATTATTACGAGCTTTATTTTCATTGTACTTCTTAAGTGCACTAGCTACTGCACTAGATATCACCTTTCTAGTATCAGGTGAAACCTCATCATCTTCTGGATTAGCATAAATATTTGGAGCATCATTACTATTCAAATTAACATCAACTTCAGGAATAGAAAAGCCAACATTAGAACTTACATTTTCCTGACTAATTGGAGTAACAGATTCAGCAACAGATTGTGAAACTGGTTCAGGAGTAACTGATACGTCATTAGAAAAAGGTGGATTTACCTGTGAAGTATCAGCCATAACTGAATTTTCTATAAGTTCACTAGATACATTAGGTAAATCAAAAGATGGAGCTACATTTGAAGTAACATCAGCAGACTGATTACTATTAATATTAGGTGCTACTGTAGAATTCACATTTTGTGGTTCTACTGTTGGTGTTGCTTGTGTAATATGTTGATTAAATACACTATCAAAAGTAACCCCATTATTAGCCGGTTGAACTGGTTGCTCTTTAACTTCAGGTTGTGGAGATACATTTATAAATTTATTTGCCTCTAAATTTGAATCTTCTAAAGGTACTACCTCTGGCATCGGTTGACTTGGTTGATTAACCGCACCACTTGGTGTCATTAAATTTGATATATCTTTAGGCTGAGATGTCACATTACCATTTATATCTTTTGCTTCACGCATAATCCTATCTATATCCATATTATTTCCCCTTTCTTCTTCATCATCAAATAAACTTTCAATTTCCTCATGAATATTTTGATTTACAGTTGGTTTTTCCATCGTCATAATAGGCTCACTTTTAACAGAAATATCCAAATCAATTGGTTGTACTTTTTTTTCACTTTCTTTTAATTTCGCTATTTCTTTGTCTGTTTGTTTAACTGTAAGTCTTTCATCTACAATTCTATGAAGCATTTCTACTTGTTTTTCCTTATCAGGAATTCTAAGTAAACTTCTAGCATGTCTTTCAGAAATCCTATTATTAAGTAAATAACTTTGTACTTCATCATCTAAATTAAGTAATCTAATCTTATTAGCAATCGTAGACTGTGACTTACCAATTTTTCTAGCAAGTTCTTCTTGTGTAATATAACCCATATCCAAGATACGTTTATATGAAACAGCTTCTTCAATTGGACTTAGTTGCTGTCTTTGTACATTCTCTAAAAGTGCAATTTCTTCACTATCTTTATCAGATAAATTTACTAATATAGCCGGGATAGTAGATCTGTTCGCAAGTTTACTGGCTTTAAAACGTCTTTCACCAGCAATAATTTCAAATTTATTGCCCACTGGTCTAACAACAATCGGTTGAATAACACCATATTTACTAATAGAATCAGCTAATTCCTCTAATTTTTCTTCATCAAACTTAATACGTGGTTGAAATCTATTAGGTAAAATATCTTTTATATTAAGTACTGTTAACTGACCATTATTGAACATAATCTACCCCTCCCTTCTATTCTTTTATTTTATCATACTATTTTTCGGGAAATAATTCAACCAAAAAAACATAAAAAAACAATATTAAATTAATATTCAATACTGTTTTACAAAATTACAATGTTTTCTTTTTAATATCCGAATATCTTCTAGGATATTTCAAAGAAGTTTTACTTAATTTAATAACATCAACTAATGTTCTCTGACTATTTTCATAAGGCAATTTAAACTCTAAAACACCATTAATCTTTGAATTTAATACCTTTAAAGCATTTATTCCATCATTACTATCATCAAATCCACGCATCGCAATCAAATGACCATTAACCTTAAGCAAAGGAACTCCATACTCTAGTAAAATAGGAAAAGAAGAAAGTGCTCTAGCTGTAACTACATCAAATAATTCTCTATTTTCTCTTCCATATTCTTCAGCTCGTGCATGAACTAAAATAACATCTTTTAAATCTAATTCTTTAACTACAATATCCAAAAAATTAATTCTTTTATTAAGTGCATCAACTAAAGTTAATTTTAAATTAGGAAAAAATATTTTAAGTACAAGCCCAGGAAATCCTGCTCCTGTTCCTAAATCACATAAACTAGACACTTGTTCCAAATCTATTATTTTAACTAATGTTAAACTATCATAAAAATGTTTCAAAAACACTTGGTCTTTTTCAGTTATCGCTGTTAAATTAATCTTCTCATTCCATTCTTTTAATAAAAAAGCATACTTTTCTAATTTATTTATCTCTTCATCAGTAACTAAAATACCTAATTTTTCTACTTCTCTTTTAAATTCATCTATATTCATATTAACCTCGCTTCATATACATCGTAAGTATTGAAATATCTGCTGGATTAACCCCACTAATTCTCATAGCTTGTCCAATCGTAAGTGGTCTAACTTCTTTTAATTTTTGTTTAGCTTCACTAGCCAAATTATGCATCACATCATAATTAATATCTTCAGGTATCTTTTTATTTTCCAAATGTTTTAATTTTTCAGCCTCTTTTAAAGACTTATTAATATATCCTTCATATTTAGCTGAAATAGATACTTGTTCCAAAACCTCACAGTCATATTCATTATCTAAAAATGTAACCAAATCTTTCACTTTAATTTCAGGCCTTCTAAGTAAATCATATAAAGAAACGCCATCTTTTAACTCTTTAGTTCCTAGACTAATTAAATAATCATTATTTTTAGGAGTTAATCTCTTCTCTTTAAACTCTATAGTAGCTTTGGAAATATTCTCTTTCTTATTCAAAAATCTTTCATACTTTTCATCTGAAACAAGTCCAAATTTATGACCATATTCTCTAAGTCTTAAATCCGCATTATCTGTTCTAAGAAGTAACCTATATTCTGCTCTAGAAGTAAGTAACCTATAAGGATCTCTTATACCTTTAGTAATTAAATCATCAATTAACACACCAATATAAGCTTCATCTCGTCTTAAAATAAATGGCTCTTTTCCTTCTAACTTCAAACAAGCATTAATACCTGCCATTAATCCTTGACAAGCAGCCTCCTCATATCCGCTAGTACCATTAATCTGACCTGCTGTAAATAAGTTTTCGATTAACTTAGTTTCCAAATTAAATTTTAATTGTGTCGGATAAATAGCATCATATTCTATTGCATAAGCATACTTTAATATCTTAGCATTCTCTAACCCAGGTAAACTATGAACCATCTTCTCTTGCACATCATAAGGCATACTAGTTGAAAAACCTTGTAAATAAATATCATCATAATATAAACTTTCCGGCTCTAAAAATAGTTGATGCCTTTCCTTATCACTAAATCTAACTATTTTATCTTCAATCGAAGGGCAATATCTTGGACCAACACCTTTAATATCAGATAATCCCCCATACATGCTAGACTTATTCAAATTATCATTAATAATCTTATGTGTCTCATCATTAGTATAAATCAAATAGCAAGGTACTTGTTTATCTATATCATACATCGGTTCATTATCAAAACTAAAAGTGTGATAAACACTATCTCCATCTTCTCTTTTAG
>CALVRQ010000073.1 GCA_944358685.1 uncultured Bacilli bacterium | reverse complement strand
TATGATAAACTTACAGCAAATGGTTTTTTTTTTTTTTTTAGATATAGCAGTCAAGTGTTTAGTGGAAATTCAGCAAGTACAACACAGTATATAGGGTTAATGTATCAAAATGATTATGGATATGCGTCAGGAAGTAGTTGTTTATCAACTGCACTTTATAGTTATGATGGTGGTTGTAAAGACAGTAATTACTTATTTAGAGGTGTGTATGAATGGTTACAGACTCCTTATGCCGATTCCCCAGTAACAGCATCTCTTATTGGTACTGATGGCAGTGCAGGAGGCTATAGTCCAACTAAATATGCTTATGAGGTTCGACCTGTTTTATATCTTACATTGGAGACACAGATTACTGGAGGAGATGGGTCTCAGTCAAATCCATATATCATTGAATAAATCATAGGAAAATAAACCTATGATTTTTAAATTATAAAAATTCCACACAAAAACTTGTAAATTGACATTAAAAAACAAACAAATCATGTATTTTTCCTTTACTTTTAAACCCTATAATAGTAAAATAGTGGTATAAAGTGAAAATAAGTGGGGAAAAGTGGGTGATAGTAATGTTCATGGGTGAATACCATCAAAAAATTGATGAAAAAGGACGTTTAACTATCCAAGCTAAAATAAGAAGTGAGTTAGGTGATAACTTCATCGTAACTAGAGGACTAGATGGATGCTTATTCATCTATAAAAAAGAAACTTGGGAAAAAATTATAAATAATTACCAAGAACTCCCTAATGTTAAAGAAGCGAGAAACTTTATGAGATTTTTCTTATCAGGCGCAACTAACTTAGAGTTTGACAAACAAGGAAGAATCAACATTTCCCAGCCCCTAATCAAATATGCCGACCTATCAAAAGATACCATCATAATTGGTGTTGGTGATAGACTAGAAATTTGGAGCAATGATAGATGGGAAAAATTACTGACTGAAAACGAAGATAATTTCTCTGAAATGGCTGACAACTTATTTTCTCAAAAATTAAACTAGGAGGAATATCATGCATGAAAGTGTTCTATTAACTGAAAGTATAGACTACTTAAACTTAAATAAATCAAGCATAATTGTTGACTGTACATTAGGTTATGGTGGACATAGCTCAAATATCTTAAAACAAATTCCAACTGGTTTTCTATACGCTTTTGATCAAGACAGCGCAGCTATCCAAAAAGCAAATCAAAGATTAAAAAACATAAGTGACAATTACGAAATTATAAACACTAATTTTGTTAATTTGAAAAAAGAAATAAATAAAAGAATAGATAAAGTTGACGGTATCTTATTTGACTTAGGTGTATCTTCACCCCAACTAGACGAAGCAGAAAGAGGTTTTAGTTTCCACAAAGATGCTAAATTAGATATGCGTATGAATCAAAATCAAAAACTAACAGCTTATGAAGTTGTTAATAATTATGATTTAGATAAATTAATTCATATATTCAAAACCTATGGTGAAGAAAAATATGCCCCAAGCATTGCCAAGGGTATTGTAAATGAAAGAAAAATAAAGCCCATTGAAACAACTTTACAGTTAGCTGAAATAATAAAACAAAACGTTCCAGAAAAATACAGAAGAAATAACCATCCTGCTAGAAAAGTTTTTCAAGCTATCAGAATTGAAGTAAATGATGAGTTAAATGTCTTTGAAAAAGCTTTAAAAGATGCTTTAGATTTAATCAAAGTAGGTGGTAGAGTATGTGTTATAACCTTCCACTCATTAGAAGATAGAATATGTAAACAAATATTTAAAGAAGCAAGTAATATCCCCAAAGAACTTCAAAACCTACCAGTAATCCCTGACGAATATAAACCCAAATATAAAATAATTACTAATCTAAAACCAAGTGAAAAAGAAATAGAAAACAACAAAAGAGCACGTAGTGCAAGATTAAGAGTAATAGAAAGGAGCTTGTAAATGGCAAAGAAAAAGAAAAAATCCAAAATTACTAAAGGTGAAAGAGTATTATATTTTTATGCAACATTAGCTTTCTTTCTAATGCTTGGTTTAAAAATATTCTGTGGAGCCTCAATCGGTGAAATGAAAATGAACATCGAAGAAATCAAATATAACATTGATGAACAAGAAAAGAAAAATGAAAGTTTAACCATGAAAGTAAACGAATTAACATCATTTGAAAATGTTCAAAAAGTTGTTGAAGAAATGGGACTCGCATATAATAACGAAAATATAATTGTAATTGATAAGTAACGAGGTGATAAAATGGCCAAAAAAACACAAAAAAACGTAGAATGGAAAACTCCAAGAAAAATATTTCTTGTTTTTTTGTTTTTAATCTTAGTTCTTTTTGGTCGTTATTGTTATCTAGCTTTATCACCGAACATTAATGGTAGAAACATGACAGTATTTGCTGCAAATCGTAACACAGTCTCTAAAGTTTTAACTGCTAAAAGAGGTACCATTTATGACATGAGTGGTAATGTATTGGCCCAAAACGTCACTTCATACACTCTAATAGCTTATCTAGACGAAAGTAGAAGCACTAAAACCCAAATAAATCATGTCAAAGATATTGATGCCACAGCTAAAGCTCTCGCCCCAGTTCTAGGAGCCGATGAGCAAGAATTAAAAGAAAAACTCCAAAATGGAAAAGATAAAGGCAGATATCAAATAGAATTTGGATCAGTTGGTAAAAACTTAACTGAAATTAAAAAAAGTGAAATTGAAAAATTAAATTTACCAGGTATTGACTTTGAAGAAAGCTATAAAAGATATTACCCAAATGGTGATTTTGCCTCATATATCTTAGGGTATGCTAAAACAAATGAATACTATGACAAAAATAATAAATTAACCACCTCAATTGATGGCGAACTAGGCATTGAAGCCAAATTTGATGACGAATTAAAAGGTACTGATGGTTACCTAACTTACCAGCAAGACCGCTTTGGATATAAAATACCAGATACAAAAGAAGAAAGAATTGATGCCTTAGATGGTAAAGATATTTATTTAACCTTAGATTCAGCTATTCAAAGATTTGCCGAAACTGAAGTCAAAAAAATAAATAGTGAATATGAACCAGAGTGGTCTCTAATTACTGTTATGGATGCAAAAACTGGCGATATATTAGCTAGTGCTTCAACCCCATCATTTAATCCAAATCTAAGAAATATCACTAGTTATGAAAATCCACTCGTTTCAAATGCCTTTGAACCAGGCTCAACCATGAAAATATATACATACATGTGTGCTATTGATAAAGGTACATATAATGGTACTGAAAATTTTAAATCAGGTAGTATTGAAGTAGCCGATGCTACTATTAGAGACTGGAATAATACTGGTTGGGGAAATATCACTTATGATAAAGGTTTTGAATACTCATCAAACGTCGGTGTCAGTACCATGATAAACCATTTCATTGACCGTGATGAATTAAAAGATTGCTTTAAAAAATATGGCTTTGGAACATCTACAGGCATTGATCTATCAAGAGAACAAAGTGGTAACTTAGGATTCCAATATCCAGTTGAAGTTGCCAACGCCGCCTTTGGACAAGGTATCACCACAACTGCCATCCAGCATCTTAAAGCCTTATCTATGATTGCTAATGATGGACAAGAGTTAACCCCACATATTGTTTCAAAAATAGTTGATCCAAATACTGGAAAAACCACATACAAAAGAAAAGTTGAAAAAAGCGCAAAACTAGTTAAACAAACAACCATTGATAAAATAAAAGAACTAATGGACAATGTTGTCAATAGTCAAGACCCTGAAGCAACTGGAAAAAGATATCACATTGATGGTTTTGATGTCATCGGTAAAACCGGAACATCACAAATCTATAATGAAAAAACAGGAGGTTATTTAAAAGGTAGTAACGATTATATCTATTCATTCGCTGGTATGTATCCTAAAGATGACCCAGAAATAATTATTTATGCTGCCGTTAAACAGCCAAATGTCGGTTCTTCAAAAGTCCTAAGTGATTCAATTACTACATTAATGAAAAATATAGCTAAATATAAAAATATGTTCCAAGAAGAAACCCAAAATAGTAGTAATGTAACTTCATTAAAATTAGATTCATATATCAATCAAAAAGTAACCGATGTCCAAAAAATAATGAATAGTTATAATATCCAAACCACTGTCATTGGTAGTGGTGATAAAGTAATAAACCAATATCCTAACAAAGGTGAAACAGTTTTATCTTATGACCGTGTATTTTTAATTACTAACGGTGATCAAGGTAAAATGCCAAACATCATCGGATATTCTAGAAGTGATGCCATCTATTTAATGGAAACATTAGGTTATAAATATGAACTAGAAGGATATGGCTATGTCACCGCTCAAAGTATTAAAGAAGGAGAAATAGTCGGTGATAACACTGTAAAAATAACCCTAAACGAAAAAGGCGAGTAACAATCTCGCCTTATTTTCTTACATTATTTTCAAAAATATTATTAAGCCTTTCATCAGGATAATGTTTATCAAGAAAAACTTCAAATTTATTACTAGCTTGAAATCCTAATAATCTTTCAGTTTGCCTTAGACAGGCCATAGTAGAAATACATACATTAAAAATCATAAAAATGATTAAAAATATTGTTAAAACGTTTCCTGAATTAACTGGTATCTTTTCAATTAATTTAGATAAAAAAGGATATATAACTTTAACAACTATCAAAGCAAGCACGCCCCAAATAATCATATATTTTAAACTAGTACGTCCACCAATATTAAACATCTGGTGACTGTAATCCCAAGAGACAGTTCCAAATACTTTTTCCTGAAAAAGTGAACACAAATACTCAAAACCACCACCTAAAAACATACCACCTATAAAAATATAAATTGGATTTTTAATTCTTGAAAGAAATATGACAAATAAAATAATTCCAAAGCCATATACAGGATTAAGTGGACCATATATTAAACCACTTCGGCTAACAATATTACCAAAATGAATAAAATGATTTATCACCTCAATAAAACAGCCAACCACACATCCAATCATAAAAAGCCAAAAAATTTTCTTAAAACAAATTCCTTCTGCAAATACTTCTTTTTCCTGCTTCATATACAACCTCACAACAATTTCACATAACTTACCCATAGTATAGCACGTATCACCTAATTGTCAAATTTATAAAAATAGAGTATAATCAAAGTATAAGGGCAGGGTGATGTATGATATGATAAAATTCTTGAAAAAAAACCTCAATCTATTAAGTCATAGAGTATTTTTAGTCCCTCTAATTATGATTGTTCAGCTCGCAATCATTCTTTTCATGATTTTTGAATTTTATAACTACTTTGTTATATTCTATTTTATATGTATTATCTTAAGTCTTTTCTTAGTCCTACGCATTGTAAGTAATAACGCTAACCCAGGTTATAAAATAGCTTGGATTATCCCTATATTAGCATTTCCAATTTTTGGTGTCATTTTATATTTATTATTTGGCGGTAATCAATTAACAAAAAGGCAAAAAGAAAAAATGAAAAACATTTACTATAAACAGTTAAAATATAAAGATAAACATAACTTAGTCATGGGTGAACTAAGATATGAAAATATAGCCGCATATAACCAAGTAAAATATATAGGTGACTATTCATTAACAAACCTTTGCAAACACACTAAAACCACATACCTTTCAAATGGTCACAATTATTTCAATAAATTAACCCAAGCTTTAAAAAACGCTAAAAAATATATTTTCTTAGAATATTTTATTATATCCGAAGGCAAAATGTGGAATACTATATTAGAAATATTAAAACAAAAAATATCTGAAGGAATCGAAGTAAGAATAATCTATGATGATTTTGGTTGTATTGTAACCTTGCCTAACAACTATGATAAAACATTAGAAAAAGAAGGAATCAAAACTGCTGTTTTTAATAGATTTGTTCCCAATTTAAAATCCAAATTCAATAACCGTGACCACCGAAAAATCGCTGTCATAGATGGTCAAATAGCCTTCACAGGTGGCATAAATCTAGCTGATGAATATATTGGTGAAAAAGTTAGATTTGGTCATTGGAAAGATAATGGAATTATGCTAGAAGGTGAAGCCGTATGGAACTTCACCGTCATGTTCTTATCAATGTGGGATTACATCAAAGAAGAAGACGAAGACTATGAAAAATACCGTTCAGTTTATTCTAATGAAACCTCATCAGACGGATATGTCATTCCATATTGCGATAGCCCATGGGATAATGAAGCAGTAGGAGAGAATATCTACTTGAACCTCATCAGTAAAGCAAATAGATACATATATATTACAACTCCATATTTAGTCTTAGATAACGAGATGATTACTGCTCTAAGTTTAGCTGCAAAAAGAGGTGTCGATGTTCACATCATAACTCCAGGCATACCAGATAAAAAAATTGTCAACGAAGTTACTAAAGCTTACTATGAAGTACTATTAAAAAATGGAGTCAAAATCCATGAATATACAAAAGGATTTATTCATGCTAAAACCTTCATAATTGATGATGAATATGCTACCATTGGCACCGTTAATCTAGATTACCGAAGCTTATATCTACACTTTGAATGTGGTGTTTGGTTATATGACTGCTCATCAATATATACAATCAAAAAAGATTACACAAACACATTAAAAGAAACAAGAGAAATCAAACTTAAAAACTTAGGAAAATTAACTTGGTTTAATTCATTAAAAAGGCAAATATTAAAAGCCTTTGCCCCATTAATGTAAGGAGAGAAAACAATGAAAAAAATATTATTAATAATCGTTGCTTTATTTTTAATAACCGGCTGCGATAAAGGAGAACAACTCACATGTACCATCAATAATAAAGAAGCTATATTTACTATGAAAAACGGCATCATAACTTCATATACCTTAGATGGTCAAAAACAAAGTCAAAATGAAGTAGATGAACTAAATGGAACTTATTTTACAAGTTCTACAAATAACGAAGAAGGAAAGGAAGCATTACAAAACTATGTAAATTCATTAAATGGTAGTTGTAATTGGTAAGTAAAAAATATGAAAAAGAAGTTAGTTTTTATTGTATTATTAATTGTTTTAATATTAGTAGGTGTTTATCTATTCACTCAAAATAATCAAAAAGAAGAAAAAAAGGAAATTAAGGAAACCAAAGAAGAAAAGAAAGAACAAACTAAAACCAGTAAATTATCTTTAGTCATGGTTGGTGATGCCTTACTACACGGCTCTGTTTATAGAGATGCTTATAAAAACGGCACATATGATTTTTCTTCTCAACTAGAACTAATTAAACCAATCATTCAAAAATACGACCTTGCCTTTTATAATCAAGAAAGTATTTTAGGTGGTACAGAGTTAGGTTTATCAGACTATCCGACATTTAACTCCCCAAAAGAATTTGGCGACGCTATGATAGATGCCGGCTTTAACCTAGTATCTCTAGCCAATAACCATACAATGGATAGAGGAGAAAAAGCTGTTCTAAGCTCTTGTGATTATTGGAAAACAAAAGATGTTCTAACGGCTGGTAGTTATTCAAATGCCGATGAAGCAAATGAAATCAAAATCAAAGAAAAAAATGGCATCAAATATACCTTACTTGCTTATACCTATGGAACCAATGGTATTAATGTTCCAAAAGGTAAAGAATATCTCGTAAATATCTATAGTGATGAAAAAGCCAAAGCTGATATTGAAAAAGTTAGAGATAAAGTAGACCTATTAATGGTATCTATGCACTGGGGCACTGAATATAAAACAGAACCTACAGAAACACAAAAAAAACAAGCCGAATATCTAGCATCATTAGGTGTTGATATCATAATTGGAACCCATCCCCATATCATAGAACCTATAACATATATCAATGATACCCTAGTAATATATTCATTAGGTAACTTCATTTCAGCTCAAAGTACCAGTAATGATTACAATACCATGACTGAATTAATGACCTCAGTAGATGTAATAAAAGAAGAAAAAGATGGACAAGTTACTATTAAACTAGATAATCTAAATAATGAACTTTTATTTAATTACTATCAAAAAGGTAGTCGCTGGACTAATTTCAAAGTAGTTCCATTTAGTCAGATGAACGAAAATTATAATAGTGATTATCAAAGATTATATGATAAATATAGTGCGGTCGTAAAAATGTATGACCCAAATATTAAAGTAAATCCACTTCAAGCTTAGTAAAAAACTAAGCTTTTTAAATGCCATCATTTAGCATTCATTCACAATTTTTCTGAAAATTGTGCATAAATGCTAAAAATTATTTACTAACAGTCACCAAAATGTTATTATTTTATTAATAGGTGATTGTATGAAAAAAGAAGAAAAAATTTTAAACATTGCTAAAGAAAAAGGTTATATTTTTACCAAAGATGTACGTAATATAGGCATTAATACTTCTTATCTAAGTAAATTAGTTAAGGAAAATAAACTAATTAGAATTTCAAGAGGTTATTATCTGCTACCAAATAGTTTTCCAGATAATTTTTATATTATTT
>CALVRQ010000072.1 GCA_944358685.1 uncultured Bacilli bacterium | reverse complement strand
ATAAATAATATAATTAGGGTAGCGACTATCCGATACTGGTCTATGGAGGAGTCTAAGACTGCTATGAAGTAGAAAGAGCTTACCGTGAGGTAAGCTAATACCAAAATTTATTTTGGTATTTTGTTCTATGAAAAAACAATGGCTTAGAAACCATTATTCTTCTTTATTGATACAAGCTTTTATTAAATTAAGTATATTATTTAATTCTTCTTCATTAATTTTTTCGATGAATTTTAAATTTCTAACTTCATAATCGATACTTTTTATGTGTTCGCATAGGACTGCACCTTTTACTTTTTGACAGTTTTGTAATATATAATGGGTTGGGAAATTTTTATCATTTGAAGTGATTGGACAAGCTATAGCCATTTTGGTGTTTTTATTAAAGGTATAATTACTAATAATTATGGCTGGTCTATATCCGTTTTGTTCATGACCTTTGGTAGGATTAAAATCAAAGACGACAATATCACCATGATTTGGAATGTATTTTTTTACCATAGTTCTTTTCCTTTGGGTGCATCCCATGTGAAATCTTTAGCTAAATTTGGTCCTTTGTATTTAGCAAATCTTTCTTTTAGGGAAATTTCTTTTGATTTTTCACTTTTTTTGATTATTATTTGGTTATCTTGAACAGTTAGTTCAATTATGTCGTTTGTTTTAAGTTCTAATGATTTTAATATATTACTTGGGATTCTAATTCCATCTGAATTTCCCCATTTTTGTAGTTTTGCTTCCATGAAATCATCTCCTAATTATAGTATATACAATGTTTATACATTTGTCAACAAAAAAACAATGGCTTAGAAACCATTGTTATTAAATTTATTGCAGCAGCACCCTGGGTCGTTGTTGATGATTTGATTTTCTTCAGAGCAGCTGTATTCTGGAGTGTAGGTATGATTATAGATGTGTTTGTTGATTACATGAGTATGGATTGGACAGACGTGTTTAACCTCATGACAAAATTCTTTTTCAATACAGTTAGTAATAACTGGTTCCATTATTGGACAGTTTGGTTCTGGATTACAACAGTTATTCATTGGTCTAAATCCAAAATTTTTTCTAAACATTTTCTTTCCCCCTTATCTAATTTATGATATGAGGTAAGATGTTTTATGAATATGGCAAATGTTTAGAGAGGTATAATATTTATATAAAAAAATAAGTGTTTTAATGCACTTATTTTAGTATGTTATAAACTTCTTCTGGAGATAGTTTTTTTCCTTCATTTTTGTATTGTGGTTTTAAGTGAAGATGAAAATGTTTAACTTCTTGTTTTAGACCGTTATTTTGAACTAAAGTTAAACCATCGGTGTGTAATTTGTCTTTTAAAAGTTTGTCTATTTTTCTAGCTGTATCCATAATATGAATTAGAGTTTCATTATCAATATCAAATAGGTCTTGATAATGTTTTTTAGGAACGATTAAGGTGTGACCATTGACGTCTGGATTAGTGTCTAGAAAAACTTTTACGATATCATCTTCGTATATGGTGTATGAAGGTATTTCTCCATTTACAATTTTACAAAATATACAATTCATTTTTCATCACCATAATTATTTTATCACATATAGAAAAAAAGAGTAAACTCTTTTAACTTTGAATATCTGCGAATATTCTAATATATTATTGGTTAATTTTAGTAATTTTATACAAAAAACAGTGAAAAAATGTTAAAATAAAATGAGGTGATAAAAATGAATATTTTGAAAATAGATAATTTGACTGTAGAGGTGGCTGGTAAAGAGATTTTGAAAGATTTTAGTTTAGAGATTAAATCTGGAGAGATACATGCGATTATGGGACCTAATGGCACTGGCAAATCTACTTTAACTAAGGTTATTATGGGGGATAGTAATTATAAGATTGTTAAAGGTACTATTTCATATAATGGTAAGGTTATTAATGATATGCCGGTTAATGAGAGGGCTAAAATGGGTATATTTTTAGGAATGCAGATGCCGATGGCGATTGAAGGGGTTACTAATGCGGATTTTTTAAGAAGTGCTTTACGCGCTAAAGAGGGTGATAATTTTAAGTTACTTGCTTTTATTAGAGAGCTTGATAGTTTAACTAAGAAATTACATATGGACCCAGATATGATTCACAGAGGAATTAACGATGGTTTTTCTGGCGGCGAGCGAAAGAAAAATGAAATTTTACAGATGAATGTTTTAAAACCTGATGTAGTGCTTTTAGATGAGATTGATTCTGGACTTGATGTTGATAGTTTGAAACTTGTTGGGGAAAGTGTTATGGAATATTATGAAAAAAGGAAACCGGCAATTTTACTAGTTACGCATTATCAGAGATTGCTTGATTATATTGAACCTGATTATATTCATATTATGAGTGGTGGTCATATTGTTTTAAGTGGTGATAAGAATTTAGCTTTAAAGATTGAAAAAGAAGGCTATGATAAGTTAGTAGGTAGCGCAAATGAATAAGATTAAAGTTTATGATGAAGATATTGAAGTAGAAAATAAAGATGGGATAGAGGTTAGTATAGGTGAAGCTAGTAAATTTTTGAATGTTCAGAGTGTGAAGATAAAGGTTTTAAAGGATACGGATATTGTTATAGATGTTAGTAGAGTTTCGATTAAATTAGATTTTTATATTAATGTTTTCAATGGCGCGCATGTTAATATATATGAATATAAGCATGATGGTGATTATAAGTTTCAATATAAATATTATTTAGAGGAAAATAGTTTTTTGAATGTGGAAAAAATAAATGATGGAAATAATATTAAAGAAATGACGGTTATTAATTTGAATGGAGAAGGTGCTAAGGTTAATTTTAATTTGAAAACGGTTAGTAAACATGATGAAAAGTATAATTTTTTAGTTTATCATAATGCGAGAAATACAGTTAGTCACATAGTAAATAATGGGGTTAATATTTTAGATGGAGTTTTGGAATTTAATGTATCAGGATTTGTATCTAATGGTATAGTAGGATGTGATATTAATCAAAGTGGAAGGATTATTAATATGACTGATAATGTGTGCATAATTAAGCCTAATTTATTTATTGATGAAAATGATGTGGTGGCTAATCATAGTGCACTTATTGGGACTTTTTCATCTGATGAAATATTTTATTTGATGAGCAGGGGTATTAATAAAAAAGAAGCGGAAATGTTACTTACTAAAGGTTTTCTTTTAAATAATATTTCTTATTATAAAAAGCAGCTTGAGGATATTATTCATAAATATTGGAGGTGATATTATGAACCGTGATGATTTTAATCTTTTGAAGTCTGGAATTATTTATTTTGATAATGGGGCTACTACTTTAAAACCAAAGTTACTTGGTGAGGCTGTAGCTGATTATTATGATAATTATAGTTCTAATGCACATAGGGGTGATTATGCTTTAAGTATTAAGGCAAGCGGTAAATATGAGGAGTCTAGATATTTAGTTAAGGATATGATTAATGCGAAAAAGGCGTCAGAAATTGCTTTTACGAGTGGATCTACTGATTCAATAAATAAGATTGTTTTTGGTTTTTTTAAAGATTATTTACACGAAGGTGATGAGATTTTACTTACTAAAAGTGAGCACGCATCTAATTTACTTCCATGGTTTGAACTTGCGGATGATAAGAAGTTGAAGATTAGTTATATTGAACTTGATGATAATCATGAGGTTAAAATGGAAAATGTGGAAAGGGCTATTACTGATAAGACTAAGGTTATTTCAATTGCTCATGTTAGTAATGTGGTTGGTGATGTTAGACCAATAAAAGATATTATTAAACTCGCACATAGTAAGGGAATTTTAGTGCTTGTTGATGGGGCTCAAAGTGTACCACATTTGAAAGTTGATGTTCAAGATTTGGATATAGATTTTTTAGCTTTTTCAGCTCATAAGATGTGCGGTCCAACTGGTGTTGGAGTGCTTTATGGTAAGGAAGAATTATTAAATGATATTAAGCCAATTATTTTTGGTGGAGGTATGAATGCGGATTTTAATCATGATGGTGAACGTATTTATAAACCGATGCCAGATAGGTTAGAAGCTGGGACACCTAATATTGCTGGAGTAATTGGATTTGGATATGTTATTAAATATTTGATGAATATTGGTTTTGATAATATTCATAAATATGAACTTGAACTTAAGGAATATTTAGTTAAGAGGTTAAAAGAAATAAAAGAGATTACTATTTATAATGAACATAGTAAAAGTGGGATTGTGACTATTAATTATGATGGTATTTTTCCACAAGATTTATCTGTTTATTTAGATAAGTATAATATATGTACAAGAGCTGGTAATCATTGTGCGAAGATTTTAAAGGATGAGATTCATATTAAAAACACTTGTAGAATTAGTTTATATTTTTATAATTCTAAGGATGAGATTGATAAGTTAGTTGATGCACTTAAGAATCCAAATATTAAAAGGGAAATTATTTAGTTTCCTTTTTTAATTTGACTTTTGTTTTAAAAATAGTATGATAATGAGCATGAAAAGAGGTTTATTATGTTTGAGATAAGATGTGGGAATGATATAGATATAAAAAATTTTGAATTAGAATATAATAAAAATAGAGAACTTATAGATTATTTAATTGATAATATTAATAGATTAGATGATGTATTAGATATTGTTGGATATGATGATTGTTATAATATGATTTTGTTTTTAAATATGTGTGAGGTAAATTATATTGTGTCTAAATTAATGCATGTTTTAATTACTTATTGCCATCAAAAAGAGGATGAGATGTTTTTAGAGTTGTATGGTAAATTTCAAGCTGGTGAGATGGACGATTGGTTAAAAGGTTGTAATTTAACTGATTTAAAGAAGGTAGAAAGGTGTATAAAAGAAGATAGAAATGTGGCTGAGGCTTTTCCAGAAATTGTAGTTTCTATTACTGATAAAGAAAAAAGTTTTAGTTTTTAGGAAATTAAGGTATAATAAGAATGGTGGTTATAATGAAAAAAAGCGTGCTTATATGCAATCCCAATAGTGGTAAAAATAATAAGGAAGTTTTGGCTCATAAATTTGAGACGATATTAAATGAATATGGATATGATATAGATATTGTTTTTACGAAGTATGCGGGGCATGCGAAAAAAATAATTTCAGAGCTTCCTGATTCAACTGATTTAGTTATATCATTAGGTGGTGATGGAACATTTAATGAAGTAGTTACTGGAAATTTAAGAAGAAAAAAGAAATTATTACTTACGCATATTCCACTTGGAACGACTAATGATTTAGGGGCGACGTTTGGAATGGGAAAAAATCCAGTTCATAATTTAAAGATGATTTTGGAGGGTACGGTTAAGGAACTTGATATTTGTACGATAAATGATGTACCTTTTGTATATGTAGCAGGACTTGGAAAATTTACGGATGTAGCATATGATACACCTAGAAATTTAAAGAAAAATTTTGGATATTTAGCTTATTTATTTAACGCGGTTAAATCTTTTAATCAAAAAACTCATTTATTTGAAATGAGTTATACAGCTAATGGTGAGACTTATACTGGACTTTATTCATTTGTACTTATTTGTAATGCGAGTAGAATGGGTGGACTTGAGATTTTACAGGATGTTAAAATGAATGATGGGAAGTTTGAAGTTTTACTTTCTAATATTACGACTAAAAAAGATATTATTAGAAGTTTGTATTTTTTGAAAACTAGTGATATTACTAAGGTTCCAGGTTTTTATTTTTTTAGAACGGATAATTTAAAGATTAAATTAAAAGAACCACCTAAAAAAAGATTTTGTATTGATGGTGAAATGCTTAAGACAAGAGATACCGAATATGAAATTAAGATTGTTAAAGGTATAAAGATGTTACTACCTAATAGTGAACTTGATAAGATATTTATATAAATATGTTTGCTATTAAGTTAGATATGTTAAAATGTATATAGATGAGTTAAGTTTTGCTTTTCTATTTAGATAGTAAAATAAATAGAAGGGGTATTATGCAAATGTGAAGCTATAGTGGCAAATTGCTTTTTATGGCTTTTTTTGTTATAATTATTAAGGCTTTTAAATGTGAAACAGAAAGGAGATATAATGAGTAAAATAAAAATATTTGCACTCGGCGGATTAAATGAAGATGGTAAAAATATGTATGTTGTCGATGTCGATAATGATATGTTTATATTTGATGCGGGGTTGAAGTATGCCGATGATAAGATGCTTGGAGTAGATTATATTATTCCAAATTATGATTTACTTAAGAAAAATAGGAAGAATATTAAAGGTGTATTTATTACTCATGGACATTATGATAACATGGGTGCTTTAACGGAAATTTTAAAAGATATTCCTGATTTACCAATTTACGGAACAACTTTTACTTTAGAAATTATTAAAGATGAACTTTTAGCGGATAATTTAAGTGTGAAAAATTTAAAGGTTATTAAACCACATAAGAAGATTAAGTTTGGTAAAAATAGTGTTTTTCCAATTTCTTTAACACACATGCTACCAGATAATGTGGGGTATGTTTTATATACTCCAGATGGGGCAATATTTTATACGGGAAATTTTGTTTTTGATTCGACGATGCTTGGAGCTTATAAGACAGATATTGGTAAACTTGCTTATGTTGGAAAACAAGGAGTTTTATGTTTACTTTCAGAATCATTATATGCGGATAAAAAAGGATTTACTTCACCTCATCACCGTACAAAAGAAGTGATTGGGGAAATTTTAAATAATTCTAATGGTAGAATTTTATATAATATTTATCAAGCACAACTTTATAGGATTCAAGAGCTATTTGATGAAATTACAGTTACTAATCGTAACGTGGTTATAATGGGTAAGAGATTAGAAAGTGTTATTTTAAAAGCTATTGATATGAATTATATTAATTTTGATAAGAAAAGAATTTATCCAATTAATCATGTTAAAGATAATGGAATTGTTGTGATTATTTCTGATGAAAGAGAAAAACCTTTTTCTAATTTAAAAAGAATTGTTAGAGGTTATGATAAATTTATTACTGTTACTCCAGAAGATACGGTTATTTTTGCTTCACCAATTGAAGATGGTATGGAAAGGACAGCGACAAAAATACTTGATGGACTTGCCAAAATAGGAGCTAAGGTTATTGAGCTTTCTAAACGTAAATATTTATCACATCATGCTTCTTCTGAAGATTTGATGCTTATGATTGATTTGATGAGACCAAAATATTATATGCCGGTAATTGGTGAATATCGTCATCAAGTGGCTAATGCTAATGTAGCAAAAGAGGTTGGAATGGATGATAAGCATATTTTACTTAGATTGAATGGTGAGGTTGCTTATTTTGAAAATGGGAATTTAATTGATAATGGTATGAAGGTTCCTGTTGATGATATTTTAATTGATGGCCTTGCTGCTGGAGATGTTGGTGAACTTGTACTTAAGGACCGTGAACTTTTGAGTGATAGTGGGATTGTAATTATTACAGCGACTATTGATAAACAAACTAAGGAAATTTTAGCTGGTCCAGAGGTATTAACTAGAGGATTTATCTTTGTTAGGGATAATATAAATTTAATTAAAGATGCAGAAAAAATAGCTACTGAGGTTATTAAAGAAAATACTAAAGCTAATTATGTTGATTTTTCTAAAGTGAAACTTGGAATTAGAGATAAAGTTGGTAAATATTTTTATGAACAAACTGAGTGCAAACCAATGATTTTAATTGTAATAGGAGAGGTGTAGACCTCTTTTTTTCTTGCAATTTTATTTGTTTATATATATAATTATTGTAGGTGATGGTATGAATAAGAAAGGTTTTACACTTATTGAACTTATTGGGGTTATTGTTATTTTAGCACTTTTAACTTTGATTATTGTACCGAATGTGGTTAGTTTTTTACAGCAAGGTATTACAGATAGTAAGGAGTTTCAAGATGAATCAATTATTTTGGGAGCTAAGAATTGGGCTTCGGATCATAAAGATGAACTTCCAGATGTTGGTAATACTTTAAATTTACAACTAAGTACTTTACAAAGTGGTGGATATATTGAAAATAATATTAAGGACCCAGAAACTGGTGATAAGATTGATATGGATGCGGTGTGTGTAGTTATTACTACTGAGAATGGTAGAAAGTATAATTATGTGGTTCAGGATTGTAGTTAGTCTATTTAATGACTAGCTTTTTGTTTTGATTTATGTTATTATTTTCCCTAGGAGTGATTAGTATGTTAAAACCACATTTAGATGATGCTAAAAAAAGAACGAGAAATGAAGTTAAGATTAAAAAATATGAAATACCAGAAGATTTAAAGACTTTAGGTGAAGGTAAGAGTTATTATGTTAAAACTTATGGATGTCAGATGAATGTGCATGATTCAGAAAATATTAAGGCTATATTAGAAGAGATGAGTTTTAA
>CALVRQ010000071.1 GCA_944358685.1 uncultured Bacilli bacterium | reverse complement strand
TCTTCGCTTGCGATTTGCCACAATAAAGTTATAGAAGTTTTTTATAACCAAAAACTTCTATAACCTACTAGACATTATAATATTTTTTTCGGTAATAGTCCATATTAAAGACAATGATTTTGAGATTATCAATATATTTCACATTATGTTTTTTATCATATACCTCGTAGACAAAATAGTCGATATCTTCATATTCTTTAGGAAGTCCCCAAGTAAAATTTAACTGAATTACTTCACTTCTATTTTGTAAACCTTTACCTTTTTTAAATTGTGCGCTATAAACATCTGAAATATAAGAAAAATTTCGGTCATTCAAATATTTATAATGACAGCTATTTACTTCTAGATTAACTTTTCTTTCATAAAACGAAACTAATAGGTCAACCGTTTTACTTTTCTCAATTACTTTACCTATTGGAAGTACTGGAGTTTCTATTTTTAAATCTGTTACTTTTTGATTAAAACATTTACCTATAAACCAAGACAAAATATCTTTATCTTTTTCAAGGCAAAGGGATTGTTGGAAGATTAAATCTGATTTAGCTGTATAATATTTTTTCATAATCTCTCCTTTCGGAGAAATAATATATATTTTTATGTTATTTATAGCAAATAACTAATTTCGGGCTTTGAACATACTTTATGTATGCAATTTCGGATTTTTGTTATTAGAAATTCCGATTTTGGTATATATTTTTATTACAAATTTAGAAAATTGGTAGTTTTTAAATTTTATTAAAAAGATGTTTCAACATATCACAAAACATCTTTTCTATACTATACTATTCAATTGTATATGGATTAGATTGACTGCCATTTCCGCCGGTGATTTTGATATCTTTTGACAGATATACAACAGGATAAATATTATTTTCATTGGCACCTAAAGCACTGCCATCTGTTACTTGATTTCCTACCTGGCCACCGCCTATAAAAAATGCGTAATGTCCATTAATGTTCTTTGTTGTAATTGTCCACCACCAATCATTCATAGGCATCCAAAAGCTTTGAATGCATTGTCTAGTAAAGTGTAATAAACGATATATTGTTCCACACTGATTTTGATTTGAACTCGTTCTTAAGTACTCACTTACTGTTGGTAGTGCTACTTTACCATTCCATTTACTGCTATTTTCATTAGTTATTTGTTCTGATAAATTGTCATTTTCATCTGTTATTGCACCTATACTAAAGTCTTTGGATACTATTTGACTTTGAGCTACACTATTTAAACTAATATAATAAGTACTGTTCAAATATGTTTGCAGTGAAGCTGTGGACCATGTGTTTTTTCCCGCTGTATCCCAATATTGCCTTCCTATACTTGCGTTTTTCATTATTTTGATTGTTCCATCTGCTTCTAAGGATATTATTCGCCAGCCGGCTGTTTCATCATTGAATGTTACATAATTGTTTGGGTTTGTTCCTCTATAAAAATATCTATCTTCATTTTCATCCTTATAAAGTCCATCTCCAGATGTTACTACATCAGTATTTTCTAATATTTGATTACCAGCTGGTGTAGATGGAAAACATGTATTATAAAGCTCATCTATCGCCCCTTGGACATTTGTACTTTCAAGTCCACTATTACTATTATCATAAGTGGTATCTTTACTTGGAAAATAAGTTACAGCATATACGCTTATGGTCCCACATATTAATACTCCTATTATAAACCCTGGAATATTTTGCCTTATTTTTTTGATTATTTTTTTATTCTTTTTTTGTATCTTTTTCATCTTTTACTCCTCCCTATTTTTATAATAACACACTCCAGGACAAAAAGTATACCTTTTTAGGACAAAAAGTTTACTTATTTATTTATCCAATTGTGGGACAATTAGTTTGGTGATAAGATGAACGATGCGTTAAAAAATTATAATAAAGATTTTAAGAAAGTGATTTGTAAGAATATAAAGAAGTTTAGAAAAGAGAAAGAAATAAGGTTAATGGATTTAGCTGAAATGTTAGAAGTTTCGCCAGAATATTTGAAAAGAATTGAATCACCGAATGATGATAAGAAGACGTGTTCACTTACTTTGCTTTATAAATTATCACTTATTTTTGATAAAAAGTTGGATGATTTTTTAATTGACAATCAAAAATGATTGTCTTTTTATTTACAGTGGTGTTACAATATGGAGTAAGAGGTGTCTTATGACAGAAAAAGAATTACTTATTTTTGAGATGATTGATGAGGGGTATAGTTTGAATGAGATGGCTAATTGTTTGAGGTTAAGTGCTAGACAGGTTCATCAAAAAATTCAAAAACTGATTAGTGAAGGCTATTTTATATCCCCTATTTTTTATGACGATGGGAATATTAGATATGGTTTTGAGGAAGATTGTAAAAAGCATACTTTGAATTTATCTATTAATGATAGTCATAAATTTAAGGCTTTGGTTATTTCTGATATGCATGTTGGAAATTCTTTAGAAAATATTGGATATTTGTACAAGGTGTATGATTATGCGAGAGATAATGATATTCATATTATTTTAAATTGTGGTGATTTGATTGATGGTAATTTTACTAGAGGCGAACAATTAATTAGTGATATTGATAAACAAATAAACATGGTTATCAAAAATTATCCTTATGACAAGCATATTTTAAATCTTATTTGTTATGGTAATCATGATTATAGTGCTTATGAAAGTGGTCGAGATATTGCGGTAGGTTTAAATCAAAGGAGACATGATTTAATAAATGGTGGTTATGGATTTTCTTTGATAAATGTACTGAGAGATCAATTTGTATTATGTCATCCTCTAGGTGATGGTAATTTTAAAAAGATACCTAATAAACTTATTTTAGAGGGACATCATCATAAACCAATGTTTAGAATTGAGAGAAACAATTATGTAGTAAGCATTCCACCTCTTAGTGATTTATGCTTTGGCGGGGCTGATAATCCTGGAATGATAGATATGCGGCTTTCATTTTGTTCAGGGTTTATTCATATGGGATATTTTAAATTGATTAATTTAAAGCAGATTCCTAAGGTTTATAATGAAATGAGTATAGAGTTTTTTTTAAAGCATAAAATTATTGATGAAAAAAGTTTAATTTTGAAGTAAGGAGTTTTATATGTTGATATATGACAAGGAAATTATTGATAAGATTAATAGTGAAAAGACACTTGGGGAGATAGCTAAAGAATTAAACATTCCGTTGTCTTTAGTTCATGAAAGAGTTATGGGGCTTAAGAATAAGGGTTTTTTATTAAAAAGAAAGATTTATGATAATGGCAAAATTCGTTATGATATTTGCAAGCATCCTATGAATAATTCTTGCACTGCTGATATAAAGTTATGCGATAAAAGTAAGTTTTCAGCTATGCTTATAAGTGATTTACATTTTGGAAATGAATTTCAATCTCTTGATTATTTGGAAAAAGTATATGATTATGTAAGAAATAATGGCATTAATATAATTATTAATTGTGGAGATTTAATTGATGGAGCTTTTAGTAAGGGTAATCAAATTATTAAAAATCCTTTAGACCAACTTAATTATTTAATTGGTAAACACCCTTTTGATGAGAGAATTTTGAATTTAATTTGTTTAGGTAATCACGATTTTTCGTTATACAAAAGTGGTGTTGATATGAAAAAGGCTTTAGAAGATGCGAGGTTTGATTTAATACCGCTTGGCTTTGGAATTGGTATTTTAAATTTTGATGGTGAACAAATTTTTTTAAAGCATTACATTTCCGATTATAGTTTTTTGCCAATTAACGGAAAGCTAGTATTAGAGGGTCACAAACATAAGATGGCCTTAATGAACAGTGATAAGGGCTTTTTAGTAGATATTCCTACTTTGAGTAATTTGGTACTTGGAAAGTATGAATTTCCAGGAGCAATTAGAATGGATTTATTTTTTGATAATGATGGTTATATTTCTTCTGGTCATTTTGAACAGTTTATAATTAATAAAAGACTTTATACAGTAAATGAATCAATACTTGATTTAAGTTATTTGGATCATGATTATGTTTTTGAAGATGATGTTAGACCAAAGATAAAAAGTTTAAACCAAAGTTCAAGTCAGATAGATAAATTTAACCGTAAATGGAGGCGTTAAAAAAGAATTCTTTTGAATTCTTTTAATATTTGCCACATTTACTGCCCCATGAGTCGACAAGTTCATTATTTCTATATATTTTGAGTAGTTCACAAGTGTTTGGACAGCGATGGCATTCATAGGCTTTGGTTTGAAATTTTAAGTTTTTCATTTCTAGAGAGTAAGTATTGCCAGTTTTATTTTTTTTAGCTAAAACAGCAATTCCAATAGCTCCCATTAAATGACTATTTTCATCGACGATAATATCTTCTCCTAGTATTTCTTTAAAATATTTAACTACTCCTTTATTTTTAGATACTCCACCTTGAAATATTATTGGACCGACGATTTTTTTGCCTTTACCAACATTATTTAGGTAATTTAAAACGACACTTTTACATAAACCAGCAATAATATCTTCTTTAGGATAGCCGACTTGGGCTTTATGAACTAAATCTGATTCGGCAAAGACAGTACATCTAGCAGCTATTTTAACTGGATTTTTAGATTTTAAAGCATAGTCACCAAATTTTTCAACATCAATGCCTAATCTTTTAGCTTGACTTGATAAAAAGGAACCTGTGCCGGCTGCACATAATGTATTCATGGCATAATTAGTGATTATGCCATTTTTAATTAAAATTATTTTAGAGTCTTGGCCACCAATTTCTAAAATTGTTCTGATGTTTGGATAAAAAGTTAGTGTTCCTATAGCATGAGCAGTGATTTCGTTTTTAACAACTGATGCTTTGAGCATTAATCCGATTAACTTTCTTGCACTTCCTGTTGTTCCAATACCTTTAACTTGATAGTTTTTTGGTAAGTCTTTTTTTAAAATTCCTAAAAGTTTTTTTACGGCTTTTGTGGGATTTCCTTCAGTCCATATATATGCTTTAGTAATTATATTATTATTTTCATCAATGATTACTCCTTTAGTAGAAATAGAGCCAATATCGACTCCGAGATAACAATCTTTCATTTTTCTTTCCTCATTTCTAACATGTCATAAAAGGCTTCTAATCTAGTTTCGACACCGGTTTTAGAGGTTGCGGAGTCGAAGCTAAAAAATAAAATTGGTTTTTGGTACTGATTAGCTATTTTACTGATGATGGGCATGGCTCCTATTTCAGGGGTACAAAATGATGATTTGATGTGAATTATACCATCATAATCATTTTCACAAAGATACTTACATCTTGCAATATTATCGCTTGCATCAGCCCCCAAAGAATAGTGAAAATAGTCTTTTGCATATTTTTTGTATTTTTTATATTCCTTTGCTTTTTCAAGTAAAAGATAGTAAACATTTGTGAATCTTTTAATTTCAATATGATGTTTGGCTAATGATTTTTCTAGATAATAATTAGAAAATGGTTCCATTATGGTATAGAGCTCCCCTATTATGCCTATTTTTAATCTATTATCTGGCTTATGAGTTTTTAGCTTATGAAATTTTTTTAAGTATTTTTTATATGTTTTATAAAGATGTCGATAGTTTTTAGTATAACTAAATTCAATTAACATTTCTTCTTTTAAAGCTTCGAATGAGCCTTCTATTTGTTCAAAGCCAATGTTTTCTCTAATATAGTCATCAATAGTGTCCATATATTTAACCATTTTTAATGTTATGAAACTATAGTAAATAGTTTTTATTTTGGAATATTTGGGATTTATTTGTTTTAAAAGTTTATTTATTCTTTTTATATTTGTCTCACCTTCGGTTACAAGATTAATCACTTTACAGTTATAACCTAAATCTTTTAATGTTTTTTCTTGAAGTTCTGCATAATATCCATATCTACATCCTCCACCCATTTGTATTAAAACTTCTGCACCTTTTTCTAAACATTCTATCATAGTCCCTAATGTATATTTGAATGGTGTACAGACAAATTCTGGAGAATATTTTGTACCTAATTCTATGGTTCTTGAAGTTATTTGAGGGGCTTTAATTATCCTATCATTTGGATAGATATGAGAAAGTAAATATGTGGCTGGAATATGATAATCGCCCATTTGGGGAAAGGCAATTTTAGTCATTTAACCTACCTCCTAACATGTCTAAAAAACTTTCTAATCTTGTTTCTAGACCGGTAAATGATGAATTATCATCAATGACAAGGTTTAGATAAGGTATATTTATTTTACGCATGGCAAGTTCGTTGGCTAAAGAATCTGGCGCACATGGAAATGAAGATATAAATATGACACCATTTATTTGCTTTTGGCAGTATGCGATAGCACCCAGATTATCTTTATTATATTTAAAATAAAGGTCTTTGGATATTTCTTTACTTAAATGATTAGTTATTTTAGGATTAAATTTATCTGAGTATATTACTTCTATTTTGTTTTTTATTAAATATTTAATAATGTCTTTACCAATTAATTCATCATAGACATTGTAAGGGTGACCAACTATAAGAATTTTGGTTTTTTTTAGTTTTAATTTATTTTGATTAATTTGATGATTTTTTTTAATACGTTTTTTTTCTTTAATAATGGCATATTTATAGGCTTTTTTTATTTGAGAATGTTTTTTGTTGAAAGTTTTACCCATTAAAAATAGTCCTTTTTTTAAAGTTTGTCCCTTTTCTAGGTCGATGTTATAGTGAAGCAGATTTACGTCAAATAAATTTTTCACAATATCGTATGCAGCCCAAAAGTTAGTACATGTTTGATTATTATTTTTAAAGTTACTAATTCTAGGGACTAAAATATAGTCACATTTATCTTTTAAATAATCAATATGGCCTAAATAATTCTTTAGTGAAAGGCACATTTCACTATTTGATACTTTTAGACCTTTGTCCATAATTTCTCTATTAGTTACAGGGCTTATTATGTATTTGATATTTAAAGCGTCAAAAAAATCGGTCCAAATATCTTTATAATAGTAATAAAACAGACTACGGGGAATACCGACTGTTTTCATGTTATCACCACTAAAAATATATTATGTTTTTTTTATTTTTATGAATAATTATTTGAATTTTACAAATTATATTAAAAGGAGGTTGTTATAAAAATGCAGAAAATTAATTGTACAGTTTACGATTGTCGCCACTGTGATGTTATGAATGACGAGTGCAAATTAAAGCAGATTAAAGTGGCGTGCTGCCAAGGTAAAAATGAAAAAGAATCTACAATGTGTGATAGTTATGCGAAAACTGACTTAGATTAAACAATTTTTTTATTACACTTACTTAAAATGAGTGTAATATTTTTTGTGTAAATTTTATAAAAAATATATATGCTTTAGCATTTATTTGGTATAATTAGATGTGTTAGGAGGCGGTTTTGTGCGTATTAAGTTACTTTCAAATGTAGAATTTTTAGAGTTTACAAAACAATTTAAACCTAGTTCTATTTATCAAACACCTTATTATGCTTTTACGATGCATGAAGAAAATTATGATTCAATGTTTGTAGGACTTATAGAGGGAAATGTTTTAAAAGCAGCTTCTTTAATTTTAGTTTATAAGATTAATGGTTTTAAATATGCTTTAGCGCCTAGAGGTTTTTTGATTGATTATAATGATGAAAAATTAGTAGCTACTTTTACTAAATTGATTAAGAAATTTTTAGGAAAAAAAGATATTGTGGCTATTAAAGTAAATCCAATGATTATTAAAAATGTATATAATAGTTTAGGTCATACAATTAATTATAATGAGCTATATGATAAAACATTTAACTATATGAAGAAACTTGGTTATTTTCATCTTGGTTATAACAATTATTTTGAAGCTTTAAAGCCTAGATTTGAAGCTTATATTAATTTGGATTTAGATTATATTAAATTATTTGGAAATATTGAGAAGAGTTGCCGTAACAAGATTAGAAAAGCTGTTCGCGATGGTATTAAAGTTTATCATGGTTCTAGTGACGATTTAAAGTACTTATATGAACAGACAAAAAATGATTATCCGAGAGATTTGAATTATTTTAAAAATTTGTATAAGTTTTTTGGAAAAGATGATTTAATTGATTTTTATTATAGTAAATTAGATACGACAGATTACTTACAATATACTCAAAATATGTATAATAAATATTCATTTAGAAGTTCTGAGCTTAGTAAAGCTTTAATTTCACAAAAAGGTAATTCGGATAAAATTGTGAGTGAAAAATTGGAAGTTGATAAAAATGTAGTTAAATATCGTAACCAATTAGCAGAAGCTACTGAATATTTAAAAAAATTTCCAAATGGAATTATTACATCTTCAGCTTTAGTAATTAAATGGCAAGATGCGGTTTATTTGGTTATTGATGGCTATGATAAGAAATATAGACAATTTGGAGCAAAACAATTAATGATTTGGAAATTAATGGGAAGATATGCGAAGCTTGGTTTTAAAAAGTTTTATTTAGGCGGGGTTGCTAATATAAATAAAACTAATAATAAATATAAGGGACTTAATGAGTTTAAACTTAATTTTCATTCAAATGTGATTGAATATGTTGGTGACTTTGAACTTATTACTAATTCGCCACTTTACTTTGTTTATAAGAATTCTTTTGGAATTACAGGGATATTTGGTTCAAAAAAATAAAACGATAATTATGAAAAAATTATCGTTTTTACATGTCTACATTGTGGTAAACGTGCTGTACATCTTCAACTTCGTCTAACATATTTAACATTTTTTCGAAAGTTTCCTTGTCTTCACCTTCTAGGGTTACTTTTTCTTTTGGAAGCATAGTTATTTCATCAAGGTCATATTCGACATTTGGAAGTTTAGCACTAATGGCTTCTTTGATATTATTTAAGTCATTAGGTGCGCCATAAACTACTACTTCGTTATTTTCAGTTTCAATATCTATGATATCTAATCCAGCTTCTAATAACGCATCTAGTGTTTCTTCTTCAGTTAGGCCTTTGAAACTAACAATGCATAAATGGTCATACATGTAACTTACACTACCTTGAGCGCCCATTTTAACATGACATTTGT
Organism: uncultured Bacilli bacterium; assembly: GCA_944358685.1. Next base: position 7,938 of record CALVRQ010000071.1, on the reverse strand, counting down.
TGATGACAGCTCTGATACTACTAACACTACGGTTGACATTATCTGTCAGGCAACTAACAATTGCTGTTGACCCAGATGGTCCAAATATTTCATAGTTTGTAGATGTATAAGTTTCATCAGCACCACTATTTACTTTTTCAATAGCTCTATTTACAATGTCATTTGGTACTTGCTCCTTTTTAGCTTTTTCGACTAATCTTTTTAAGGTTGGATTACCTTCTAATTCAGTACCACCATTTTTAGCGGCTTGATATATTTCTCTTGCGTACATTGAATACAATTTTGCTTTAGCCGCACCAGTTTTTTGAATGCTGGCTTTTCTTACTTCATATGCTCTTCCCATATTAAACTTCCTTTCTGTGCTTTTTTTAAAGCGTCTTTAGCTGCGGCTTGTTCAGCCGACTTTTTACTATGTGATGTTCCTTTACCATACACAATACCATCGATGATGACTACAACGGTGAATTTTTTATTATGTGATGGTCCTTCTTCACTTATCAATTTATATTCCAAACTTTTTTTATCTGTTTGGACTGATTCTTGCAAGATTGACTTATAGTCATCAAAGAAGTCAATTTCATGATTTTCAATGAGTGGAACAATATAGTTTATGAAAAATTCTTTAGTTTTGGTTAAACCTTGGTCCAAATAAAGGGCGCCTAAAAATGATTCAAAAATATCAGAAACAATGGTTTTTCGATATTTTCCTCCATTTTCTTCTTCTCCTTTTCCAAGTTTTAAATATTCGTTTAAACCTAATTTAATTGAATATTCGTAGTTGGCTGTTTCACAAACATAATGAGCTCTTATTTTGGTCATTTCACCTTCATCATATTTGTTACTTTGATAAAGATATTCACTCATTAAAAGTTCTAGGACAGCATCACCTAGAAATTCTAATCTTTCATAGCTTTTAACACCGTGCTCATTTGAATATGAGGTGTGAGAAAAAGCTGTTTCGTATAATGTAATATCATTTGGTTTTATTTTGAATTTTTTTAACAGTTCCACTTTGAATCACCTTCATTATTATAACATTTATTTGTTTGATTTAAAAGTTTTTTCTCTTTTTAACTGTTTTTACGAGATGTCAAATTTTTTGATAGCTGGTATTTACCTTTTACTTTTATGATATTTTTTAGTATAATGATTAATGAGAGTATATGAAAAGAGTTTTGATAAAATTAATTAAAATATATCAAAGTATTCCAGGCCCATGGCATAATTATTGTCGTCATATTCCAACGTGCTCTAATTATGCAATTGAGACGATTGAAACTTATGGTGCTTTTAAAGGTGGAATTATGGCCTTTAAAAGGATTATTAGATGTAATCCATTTGGGACTAGTGGATATGACCCAGTGATTAAGGAGGATAGACATGAGAAAAATTTGTAGTATATTTGTTTTATTTGTTTTAGTATTTAGTTTGACTGGTTGTTTGAAAAGGGATAATATGGAAGATATTACTATTTATACTACTAATTATCCAACGGAGTATATTACTAAAAGATTATATGATGAGTTTAGTGATGTTTTGAGTATTTATCCTGATGGAGTTAATATTAATACTTATAAATTAACGAATAAGCAATTAGAAGATTATAGTAATTCTGATTTATTTATATTTAATGGTCTTAGTAATGAAAAAGATTATGTAGAACCGATGAGAGAGATTAATAAAGATTTAAAGATTATTGATACGACTTTATCTATGGAATATAATGATAGTATTGAGGAGTTATGGTTAGACCCTTCTAATTTCTTGATGATGGCGCAGAATGTAAAAACTGGTTTTAGTGAATATATTGATAGTTACTATTTAACAAATAATATTGAAGAAAAGTACGAAGAATTAAAGATTGAGGCTTCTAATTTAGATGCGAAGATTAAGGATACTGTTTCTAATGGTAACAGTACAGCTATTGTAGCATCTGATAATATGTTTAAATATTTAGAAAAATATGGTGTTACTGTATATTCTTTAGATGAAGATAATTCTGATGTTAATGCAGTTTATAATGAAGCTTTAAAAATGGTTAATTCTGGAGCTATTAAATACATATTTGTCAAAGGTAATGAAGAATACAATTCGACAGTTCAAAAGTTAATTCAAAATACAAATGTGACTGTTCAAAATTGGCACACTCTTTCTAATTTAACAGAGACTGAAAGAAGTGATAATGAAGATTATTTTACTCTTATGAATTCTAATTTGGAATTACTCAAAAATGAATTATATAAATAGCGAGCTTGATGATTAGCTCGCTTTTAATTTTTTCTTTTTTAAAATGATAATTACTACTAATAAAATTGTACTGATAATTGCTACAACGGGAATGGTTTCCTGTTTGATGAAATTTGAAATATTAAAGTTTAAATTTTCTTTTAATGTGATATTTTGAGTATCTAATAGTTTATCATTATAGTATATTTTTAAAGTTCCTAAGGTGTCACCCTTCTTATCAAATGGGGTGATTTCGTCTTTACCTTGATATACATATTTAATATCATTTTTATTATAATCATTTTCTAAATATATGATTATATCTTTAGATGGGTATAGTTTTAAAGTATCATTATTTGTATATTTTGCTTTAATAGTTTTAAATGATTTATTTTTGTCTACTACTTTTTGGTTACTATAGTTATTTATAAAATAATCATATATTGTTTTGGCGTCTTCAATATGATGAGGGGCTTTTTTATCATATAGTGCACCAGTAGTTACAAGCATATAATTTACATTATTTGCTTTAGCAATAGTGGCTAGGCATAAACCTGCGTCAGTTGTTGTGCCAGTTTTTCCACCTAATATATATGGAATGTCTATTTCAAATTTTTTTGCATTGCTTTGAATAGTACTTTTGAATTTTATTTTGCCATCTGATGAAGTATATTCCTTAGTAGTAATAATTGTTTTGAAATCTTTGTTTTTTAAGGCTTCTTTAAAAATTATAGATAATTCTCTTGCGGTTGAGTAATTATTTTCATCGTCTAGGCCAATAACAGTTGAAAAATTTGTCTGTTTTAGATTTAGTTCTTTTACTTTTTCATTCATTTTTTGAATGAATTTTTCTTCACTACCGGCAACATTTCTAGCCAAAGCTTTGGCCGCATCGGCACCAGATGGTAAAAGAAGTCCATATAATAAATCTTTATAAGTAACAATTTCACCCTTGGTAAACCCAGCAGTAACTGCATTGGCTTCGATTAATCCTTCAAAGTCATTATTTATTAAAATTATTTGTTTATTTAAGTCTTGAATGTTTTCTAAAGTTATTAAGGCGGTCATTATTTTTGTTAAACTGGCAATGGGTACTTTTTCATCAGCGTTTTTTTCGTATAACACTTCGCCGTTATCTAGGTTATATAAAATGGCAGTTTTAGAACTTATATTTAGGTCTAAAGCGTTTACTTTAACTGTAAATACTATAAATATTAAAATTATGGTTAATAGCTTTTTCATGATTTCCTCCAAGTTTTATTTTTTTATGGCAATACCTCCATAAGGTGTGAGGTGATTTGGTCTAGATTGATTTAAAGTATAAACTTTAGAGTGACTTTGATATTCGTTTGGTACATGTATCTCTTGGTCTATACCTACTCTACTTACGGTGATTAAGATTTGGTTATTTTCATCTATTCTTTCAAAGGTAAAATATTTGTCGTTAATTTCTTTGATGTTAATGTCAGCATTTCTTAGGAATTCTTCTATTTTTCTAACGTTTCCAGCATCTTGAAATATTTTTAGAATTTGCATATCATGATTTTCTTTAGGAAATGGTTTTCTATTAGATAAATTCCCCATACCTTCAAGGCCTATTTCATCTCCATAGAAAATTGATAAAATACCTGGAAAAAAGGTTAAAGTAAATATGTAAGGTGCGAGCATTTGTTTACCACTATTATATTGTTCTTTAGATAAGTGATAGTTTTTACACCATGTATAATCGCTATTGTTTAAATTCCAACCCCATTCGCCATTTCTTTGAAATTCATCACAGGCAAATAAGTTGATGGCTCTTGTTATATCGTGAGTTGAGGTGAAGTTCATTAGAGTTTTAATAGTATCTTCGGGATATTCATTTAATATTTCTTTTAATGTTTCTTTTAATTTATCAACATCACCATATTTAAAATATCTAAGCAAAGCGTCAATAAAAAGATAATTCATGACGGTATCCATTTCTTTTCCTGATGAGATGTATTCTCTATTCATTCTCATGGGGTTTTTCCAAACTTCACCAATTATAAATCCATCTTCTTTATTTCGTTTCACAGCGGTTCTGATATGTTTAATGAAATCATCATTCAATTCATCAGCAACATCTAATCTAAGGCCATCAATGCCTAGATTAAACCATTGATCAATGATTCCACCATTACCTGTAATATAATCAATCCATTCTCTAGCGTATCCGTCACATTCTGGGAGATTTTTCATTCCCCACCAGTAATCATATTTGATTTGTCCATTTTCTTCGTGTTTGCGAAAAAACGGACTATAAATTGAGTCTTTTGATTGATAGGCTCCTACATTATCGTATGTTCCATATTCATTAAAGTATTTACTATCATTTCCTGTATGATTAAAGACGGCATCTAAGACAATTTTCATATCTAAAGTGTGTGCTTTATCACAAAGGCTTTTTAAATCTTCATTTGTTCCTGCATATGGATCGACTGTTTCATAGTCAGCGGCATCATATCTATGATTAGACTGACTTTGAACAATAGGACTTATATATATTATATCTACACCTAATGATTTTAAATATTCTAATTTGTTTTCAATACCTTTTAAATCACCACCATAAAAGTCATTATTCCAAATACCTGTACTGTCTGGTCCTATTTGCATTTCTTCATTCCAAGATTCATGAATGTTTCTTCTAGGCATATCTTTTAGTGGTTCTATACTACCTCGATTAAAACGGTCTAAAAATACATGATACATGACTTTGCCTTTAGCCCACTCGGGCACATCAAAGTTTACTGATAGTTTCCATTTTTCATCTTCGCTTATCATTTGATTGTTTTCTTTATTTTTATGTTTTAAATATATAAAATTACCGTTTGCCTTACATGAAAAATAATAATGATATATTGCTTTTGTTTCAATAAAAGTTTCTGTTTTAAAATAAGCCATATTTTCATCTTTATCAAAGTAAGTCATATTTATTTCTTTTTTATTTTTTCCATCTTCTAAAATAAACTTAACATCTTCTATCCAACCTAATTCCATTGGTATTTGGATAGTTATTTGGTATAAATTACCTTCTTCAGATTTTTTTAGTGGTCTAAAGTCCACTTTAAATTTGTTTACTGCTTTCATAAAATACTCCCTATAATCTTATTATATTACATTTTTGTAAAAATACCTATATATAAAAGAAAAAACAATAATTTCATATTATTGCTTTTTAATTATTCAATTGTATATGGATTAGACTTACTGCCATCTCCTCCCGTAATTTTGACTTCAGAGGATAGATATAAGACAGGTCTGACACCATAGTGTTCGTTTGCATTTCCACCGTAATAGTCAAAATTACCGCTCGTTCTTACAAGCTCTAACCATCTATCATCTGAAAGCGGTGACACTGTCCACCAATCATCATTATTATGCATCCAAGTTGTTCCACTACATTGACCACTTGTAGCACTCCATACTTTTTGCATTGTTCCACAATTACTCTTATCACTATTACTCCTTACATATTCGCTAGCTGTGGGCAATGCTACTTTGCCATTCCATTTTTTTGAATTTTCACTATTTATTGTATTTGATAAATTTGTATCACTGTATTTTGCCACACCTATACTAAAGTCTTTTGCGACAATTTGACTTTGGGTTTCACTAGTTAAACTATTATAATATGTACTATTCAAATAGGTATTCAAACTTGCAGGACGGTTCCAGTTACTTGAATTTGAACTATCCCAAGCCATATTTCCTATACTAGCATCCCTCATTATCTTTATCGTTCCATCTGAATTTATGGATATAATTCGCCAGCCTGCTTTCTCATTATTAAATGTTACATAATTATTGGGATTGGCTCCTTTATATGTATATTTCCCTTCTTCATATTCATCGGCGTAAAGTCCATCACCTGATGTTACTATATCAGTATTATCTAATACCCATTCACCTCCTGTTTTTGAAAAACAAGTATTATAAAGTTCATCGATTGCTCCTTGAACATCCGTACTTTGCATTCCACTCGCCGTATTTTCATACGTCACTTGATTAGACGGAAAATACGTCTCCGCATATACCATTACTAAACTTCCTGAAATTAATCCTAATGTAAATCCTATCAAATATTTTTTTGCAAATTTCTTAGTTTTTGTTTTCATATTGCACCTCTGTCCTCCCTTGTAGGGAGTTATTCTATTTTGATTATACTTTCTCTTTTTTATAAAGTCAATCATTTTTGCTCTCTCATAGGGAGTAAAGCGTAAAATACCGCCTCCCTCAGAGTACAATTTTGTTGGTGATAAAAATGAAGATAATTGCGAATAAATATACTGAAGCGGAAGTTATGAATATGATTATTCAAGCGACTGGAAAATCTGATAAAGAAATTGGTGAATTAGTAGGAAAAGCAAAGTCTACAATTGAAAAATACAAAAATACAAAAAGCCTAGTTAATTCTAGACCATATACTTTTAGCACTTTAATGAAAATATGCAAGGAATATAATTTTGAGGTTATTATTAAAGAAAAACAATAATACTATCACATTTTGTATAGTATTATGTTTATTATGGTCAACATTGAAAACAAGATAATGCATTCATCTTAAATATTATTATGCCTTACTATCACCATTAAACAAAGTATTTTGTAGCCATTTATTGTATTGACTCTAATCATTAATTACTGTTTTTACTGTTACTATATACTATTTAAAAGAATATACTACCATCCATAGTTACTTGGATATATTATTCTTGTACACTGTGTAGCACTAATCGAAATTTTAATATTTACACTATTGAAAATTCAATGATATAATTTTGATAAAACATAAAAGAGGTTAAATATGAAAAGAAGTAATTATATTCAAAATTTTAAAAATGAATTTGAAAATAACAAATCTAAATTCATTGTCTATTTTTTATTAAGAGGATTAATAATACTATGCTTAATTCTACAATTAATTAGAAAAGAATATGAAAATGCCGCCCTATGTATCCTCTCATTAATATTACTATTTTTACCATTCATAATAGAACGACGTCTAAAAGTAGATTTGCCAAACACCATAGAAATTATTATTATGCTTTTTGTCTTCTCTGCTGAAATACTAGGTGAAATAAACAACTTCTACGGTATCATCCCCTTTTGGGATACAATCTTGCATACCTTAAACGGATTCTTAATGGCCGCTATTGGCTTTTCTCTATTCGATATCTTAAATAAAAACTTAAAAAGTATACACCTATCTCCAATATTTTTATGTCTATTTTCTTTTTGTTTTTCTATGACCATCGGCATAATTTGGGAATTCTTTGAATATGGAATGGATAACACATTTAACTATGACATGCAGAAAGATGAATATATAAATGAAATAAACACCGTAACTCTAGATCCAGCTCAAAGCAATAAAGTTATCACAATTGATAACATAGATTATACAATTATATATGATAAAAATGATAGTCAATTAGCAAGATTCAATGGATATTTAGACATTGGTCTTAATGATACTATGAAAGACTTAATGGTAAACTACATAGGAGCAATCATTTTCAATATATTTGGATACTTATATTTAAAAAATAGAGACGACAAATTTAGAACAAAATACCAAAATAAATTTTGGTATTAGCTTACCTCACGGTAAGCTCTTTCTACTTCATAGCAGTCTTAGACTCCTCCATAGACCAGTATCGGATAGTCGCTACCCTAATTATATTATTT
>CALVRQ010000070.1 GCA_944358685.1 uncultured Bacilli bacterium | reverse complement strand
TAAATAATATAATTAGGGTAGCGACTATCCGATACTGGTCTATGGAGGAGTCTAAGACTGCTATGAAGTAGAAAGAGCTTACCGTGAGGTAAGCTAATACCAAAATTTATTTTGGTATTTTGTTCTTGAAAATGACTTTAAAATATTTTGTTTTCTTTGTATAATTATAATGGTGGTACTTATGAGTAAGAGAAAACGTAAAGTAAAGAAGAAGTCATTTTTAATTTTATTTATTTTTGTTTTTATTTTAGGATTTGGTATTTATTATGTATTTTTTAGTGAAGGTACTTTAAGTAATGAAATAGGAGAAACTTTTGATTTGGTTTTAGAAAATATTACAAAAAGTACGGAAGCTTATAAAACATGTATGAGCGAGGAAGTTTTAAAAGAGGAAGATTTTAGTGATAGTTTGCTTGCTAAAAGAGATGAAATAATTAGTTTATATAACGGAGTTAATGCTAATTTTATGTATACTGATTTAGAGAGTGATTATAGTTTTGGAGAAGGTGAAGATAGTGAACTTTATGCGGCTAGTGTGACTAAATTACCGGCAGTATTGTATGCTTATAAGTTAGCTGATGATGGTAAGCTTGATTTGAATAAGGAACTTACTTATTTGGCTAAATATAAGATTGGTGGTAGTGGAATTATTCAAAATGATAGTGTTGGAACAAAGTATAAATTGAGTACTATTTTAGAGTATACGATTGTTTATAGTGATAATATTGGATATTCAATGCTTTTGGATGAACTTGGTGGCAGAAGTAAGGTTAAAGAGTACTGGGCTAGTTTAGGTTATGATATTCATTATTCAGATAATTTTGGTAATTTATCACCTTCACTTGGTAATGGTTATATTAAAGAGGTGTATAAATATTATTTAGAAGGTACGGATAATGCGAAGAAGTTAGTAGATGATATGAAGAAGTCAGATAATTTAGAGTATGTTAAATCTGGTGATATAGAGGTGGCTCATAAGTATGGTGAGTATGTTGAAGGTGGAGGCTATTATAATGATGTTTCACTTAATTTTACTGAGCACCCTTTTGCTCTTTCAATTACGAGCACACTTGGTTTAACTGATAAGATGAAGAATTTATTTTTGAAAACTCATGAATTATCAATAGAGTTTAATAATTTATATTATGAGGAAAAAGGTAATTATTGCATGGAAAAATCACAAATTTTAGGTTAGTGATTTTTTCTTTAAAAAGGCTTAATATTTGTACGAACGTATGTTATAATATTACTTGATAAGGTGGTGATAAGATGTTTGCGGATATATTAGTTGAGGTTGTGGCTAAAAGTACTGATAAGACTTTTACTTATAGAATTCCAGAGGGAATGAAAGCGATGGTTGGAATGCGAGCTTTAGTGCCTTTTGGTAAAAGGAATATAGAAGGTTTTATAGTTAAGATATATAATCATGAGGAGTTTGATTATGAGGTTAAAGATATTATTAAATTAGTAGATGATAGACCGGTTTTAAATGAAGAGATGTTAGAACTTGGAAAATATATCAGTAAAAAAACATTATCACCTTTAACACTTGCTTATCAGACGATGCTTCCGAGAGCTTTGAAGGCTAAGGAAAAGACGAATATTAATAAGAAGTTTGTAAAGTATTTAAGAGTTATAAAAGATGGTGATTTTAAAACAGAAGGTCAAAGAAAAGTATTTGAATATGTTAAGAGTCATGGTTTTGTTTTGAAAAGTGAGGCTAATAAGATTTCTTTATCGGCAGTTAAGACGCTTATAAATAACGGATTTTTGGAAGAATTTGAAAAAGAGGTTTATAGATTAGATGATGATATTAAATTAGAAAATAAAGATTATGTTTTAACTGATGAACAAAGGGGTGTTTTAGATAAAGTTTGTTTTGATAAGTTTAAACCTTATTTATTATATGGAGTTACTGGTAGTGGAAAAACGCTTGTTTATATTAAGTTAATTGAGGAAGTTTTGAGACAAGGTAAAGAGGCTATTTTATTGGTGCCTGAGATTAGTTTGACCCCGCAAGTAGTAGAGATTTTTAAAAAAAGATTTGGTAAAATAGTAGCTATTTTACATAGTGGACTTAGTAATGGTGAGAAGTATGATGAGTGGAGAAAGATTGAGAGAAAAGAGGTTTCTATTGTTATTGGAGCGCGTAGTGCGGTGTTCGCACCATTTACTAATTTAGGAATTATTATTATTGATGAAGAGCATTCGGCTACTTATAAACAGGATAATGTTCCTAGATATAATGCGATTGATGTGGCTTTAAAGAGAAGTAAAACTTATGATATTCCTACCGTTTTAGGTAGTGCGACACCTAGTATAGAAAGTTATACGAGAGCAAAAACGGGTGTTTATGAATTACTTGTTATGAAAAATAGGGTTAATAAAAAATTGCCTAAGGTTTATTTAGTAGATATGAAAGATGAGTTTAAGAAGGGTAACCGAGTTTTTTCAGAGATTTTTAAAGAGAAGGTTAATGATAGATTAAGTAAGGGTGAGCAAGTTTTAGTTTTACTTAATAGAAGGGGTTATTCAACGGTAATTACTTGTAAGGACTGTGGTTTTACACATAAATGTCCGAACTGTGATATACCGCTTACTTATCATAAAAATGGAAATATTATGAAGTGTCATTATTGTGATTATACAGCGCCTAGATTACTCGAGTGTCCTATTTGTCATAGTAAGAATATTAATTCTTTGGGTATGGGTACAGAGAGGCTTGAGAGTTTGATTAAGGAAGAATTTGAAGGTGCTAAGGTTATTAGAATGGACCAAGATACGACAAGAAATAAAGGTGCTCATAAGAAGATTATTGATGATTTTAAGAATAATAAGTATAATGTTTTAGTTGGTACGCAGATGATTGCAAAGGGTTTAGATTTTCCTTTAGTTACTTTAGTTTGTGTGATTAATGGTGATGCATCACTTAATATTCCTGATTTTAGAAGTAGTGAGAGGACTTATGAACTTTTGAGTCAAGTGGCTGGTAGAGCTGGTAGAGATAAATTATCTGGTGAGGTTATTATTCAAGGGTTTAATGTGAATCATTATAGTATGGTTTATGCGAAGAAAAATGATTATGAGAGAGTTTATAATGAGGGGATGAAGATTAGGAAGGTTTTAAAATATCCACCATTTTATAATCTTTGTTTAATTAAGGTTAGTGGTAAGAAATATGATGAGGTTTTTGGAGAAGCAAATAAGATAGCTACTTATTTAAAAAATACTTTGGATGCAATTCTTTTAGGACCGGCTTCGGCTAGTATGCCAAAGATAAATAATATATATTATGTTCAAGTTATTATTAAGTTTAAAAAAACTAAAGATATTTTGGGTTGTTTAGAGTTTATTTTAAATCATTATAAAAATAAAATTAATGTTGATATTGATTTGAATCCGCTTAGAATATAGTTAAAAATATGTTTATGGGTAGTTAAAAGGAATAAAATGTGATAAAATTAGGTAAGGTGATGATATGGATTTTGATAAGATAGAAATTAAGAGAGATCCGGTAATTATTTTTATGGGTACACCAGAGTTTAGTGTGCCGGTGCTAGAAGGATTAATTAGTAAATATAAGGTTAGGGCAATAGTTACACAACCTGATAGACCTGTTGGTAGAAGTGGAGAGGTTAAATGTTCTCCAGTTAAGGAAGTGGCTTTAAAACATAATATATTGTGTTTACAGCCGAATAAGATTAGAGAGGCTTTACAAGAAATTAATGTGTTAGAACCTGATTTAATTATTACTTGTGCTTATGGGCAGATACTACCATTAGATTTGTTACTTATTCCAAAAAAAGGTTGTATTAATGTTCATGCTTCACTTCTTCCTAAGCTTCGTGGTGGAGCTCCGATTCATCATGCGATTATTGATGGATATACGAAAACAGGTGTGACGATTATGTATATGGCAGAGGGTATGGATACTGGTGATATGATTAGTCAAAAGGAGATAGAGATTACTGATGATGATACAGCTTCTAGTTTACACGATAAACTTTCTATTTTAGGTAGAGATTTACTTTTGGAGACGCTTCCTAGTATATTAGATGGAACGTGTGAGCGAATAAAACAAGATGATTCTTTAGCTACTTATGGTTTTA
>CALVRQ010000069.1 GCA_944358685.1 uncultured Bacilli bacterium | reverse complement strand
TCACAGATATGTTTATCATCTTGATTTGTAACAACTAATTTCAATTCATTTGGATTAATGTCTAAATCTAATTCTTCTAATATTTCAGTATGCATGCCGGTTAGTGAATCCTCACCTGATTTTGGATGTCCTCCAGTTGTGGCCCATAGTCCATCTTTTTGTAACGATCTTTTTTGCATTAGAAATTTTCCTTCACTATTTTCCATGAAGCAAACAACAATTTTAATGTAATAGCCTTTAGGAATAGGCTCTCCTTTAGCAATAGTTTTGCCTGTTAAGTTTCTATCTTTGTTATATAAATCACGATATTCCATAATCTACTCCTTTAATTAAATTATCTTTTTTATATAATTTTCAATATTTTGGATGTTTTTTTCTTGGTAAGCTGATAATTTTTCTTTCTTCAAAAGTTCTTTTATTTGCTTTAATTCTGGTAATTTTATGTTATCTAATTTTTTTAGTCTACTTTCAGAAACCAAATTTTTAGACTTTGAATTAAAATAATCTTCTTTTTGATAACAAAATAATTTTATTTGCGGAAATTTTTCACAAATATTTGCAGCAATAACTAAACCTTCTGGATCAAAGTCACCATTATAATATATTTGATTTTTTGTTTCGATTAATTTTTCGATTACTTTATAAAAGGCAAAATTAGGGTTTCCATAACTTATTATAATCGGAATATTATATTTGGCAAAAACTGGAAGCATCGATGGATTTTCAAATACTAATACTTTTTTTAAATCGGTATCTATTTTACCGATTGTTAAAATATTATTTAGATTTAGATTTAATGGTTGTTTTTCTTTAGTAAAAGTATTAATTAACTCACTATCACTTTTAAAATTATAAATTATTACGAAATTAGATAATGTATCTATATAGATGTTTAAATCGGATAAGAATTTTATTTTTTCAATAGTTGTTTTAGGTTCCTTTTTTTGATAATAGTTCGCAGTTAATTTAAAAAATAGATTACTAGTGGGTGTTCCTAAATCTAAAAAATGGGGATTCGATGAGGTGGATGCTAGAATAGTTAAAGAGGTGGGATTGTTTTCTTTTGTTTTTGAAATGATTTTTAATAAGTTTAAAAGCTCAGTTTCAAAACTTTGCTTATTTTTTTTATATTTTCGTAAGAAGATTTGAGAAATTTCATTTTTGCTTTGAATAATAGTTTCAAACCAACTTTTAAGTTCTTCTGGAGTTTGTTTTAAAATTCTTTGATAGAATAAGGTTTCTTCTTTTTTAAACATTTCACTTTTTTCTTTTTTTGTGACAATTTGTTTTTCAAAATAGTTTTTAAAGAGTTCATCCCAAGTAAAACCAGAGTATTTTGTTTCTTTTAATTTCTTTTCTATTTTAGCAAAAGATGTTTTAAATGTACTGCCTTGTTCAATGGTCATTCCAAAGAAGTTACTCAAATCTTTACTTTCAATTTCAGTGATGTTTTTTAAGGTTACCGTTCCAGAAAAACGATTTAGAGAAATATACTTTTGTTTTAATAGGGTAAATAATCTATCAAAACCTCTTCTTTCTTTAAAATAAAGGTATAGCATCATTTAACTCCTTTTTTAAAACTATTTCTTTGACTTTACCATTCCAACGATATCTTTTTACGCAAACTGCTTGGGCGTTATTTGGTCTTAATAGTTCAGCAATGGCTAGGTTACTAATAGTGTCATAGTCTCCCCATAAGGCTTGTGATGTTAAGATATAATCTAGGTTAAGCGAAGATAATATTCCAAACATTTCACGAATATTAGCATCATCAACACCCGCAAAGGCTTCATCTAAGGCGATTAATCTTGGAGCATCTTTTTTAGCACTCATAAGTTTAGCATATACTGCGGCAAATAATGGAATATACATGGTTTTGGCCTTTTCACCACCACTAAACACGGAGAATACTTTATTAGTTAATTCTTTTTTATTTTCTCCTTTTCTTTGGTATGTCATTTTAAATTCAAACCAGTTACGATAATCTAGGACATCAAATATTACTGATGAATATGTTTCACTTTCACCGTTCATCTCGGTTTCTCTTTTTAGTTTTGATCTAAAGTGATTAATTAATTTATCACTATCGGATTTAGTGACCATATTAGGGTCAATTTGAAAAATTCTAACGAGTTCTTTGGTTTCGATTTCGTCCATTGATTCAGCACTTTTACTTTTCCATTCTAACCCAAATGATAGGCTACTACCTTCTTGCATTTGTTTCATTATTTGATTTATTTCTTTGACCCAATTTTTACTAGATTCTATTCTTTCTCGTATTTTGGCTCCTACTGATTTTAACAGTATTTCTTCAAATAAATGACGGTCTTGTTCACTAATGATTTGATTGTTTTCTTCAATAGCATTTTCAATGGTTTTAGATAGAGAATAGATGTTTAAAACTCTACCTTGATACATTGCCGATAGGTCTACTCTTTTATTTTTTGAGTGTAAATCTTTTAAGGTTTCATTATCAATAATGTCGTTTGGCTCTATTTCTCTATCAAATATAATATTACTAGTTAGGTGATAATCACTTAACTCATTTCGGTAATTATTATAAGCATCATCATAATTATATTTAACTTTGTCTATATCACTATTTTTCCTATTAGATAATTTTTCCAAAACATTTTTCGCAGCAAGTTTAACATTTTCAATTGGTTCTTTTTCAATATAATGGAGGTTATATTCTTCTTTAAAGAACATTTCATTTAGATTAGCAATTTCATGTTTTACTTTTTGATTTTGCTTTTTTTCTTCGAGAGTGGCTTGTTTATTTTTTAAAGATTCTTCATCTTGACCATATTTTTGAGTGAGATTTATTCTTCTATCATCGATTTGTTTTAACTCACTATCTAGTTTAAGAATGGTTTCTGATAAATTTTTATATTCATTTGAATTTAAAATTTTATCTAAATCATTTTTTTCATATTCTTTTTTCTTTAAAGAAATGTTTATGGAACTTATATTTTCGTTTATTTCATCGATTGTATTATTTTCATATTCAATTTGTTCTTTTTTTACTAAAACATTTTCTTGACACCCATAGTAATTATTTAAGGAAATTTCAAAGGTTGCAAGCTCTGAAGAAAGGCTTTGGGTATTTTGAAGTACTTCTTCAATAGTTTCTAGATATAGTGGAAAATTAATTTCTTTTTTCATTTCGACTAACTTTTTAAATAATGTTTCAATTTCTTCGGTAATTGTTTGAAGCTTTTCTTCCGCTTGGTTTTTGTCTTTACTAATGATTTCTAAATGAACAGTTAATTTATCAATTTCACTTTCGATTTGATTTAGTACTTCATTTGATGGATAATTATTTTCTTCATGTGATAAGGTGGTTAAGTCATTTTCTTTTGTGAGTTTAATATTTTCTAAATTAGTTAATATAGATTCCTCTTTTTCTAACTCTTTTTCTATTTGGCTGATTTTTTCTTCTTTGGCTTTTATTCTAGATAATATTCCAATATATATGCTTTTAAAATTTTGCGAACCTTGAATACGCATGAAGCTATTTTTGAAATAATCTTTGGTTAAAGCAATTTCTTCAGTATCATCGATACTGACTGATTTTAAAACATTGATTATTATATCTTCAGTTAGATTATTTGTTTTAACTGGTTTAAAATATTTAGTTAAATTATTAGAGGCAGGTTTACTATAGGTAATAAAATTACCTTTGATATTTTTTATTTGGTTAAAGTCATTTACAATAATGGCATTTAAAATACCAGATGATAATAAAGTTGATTCTAGTTTATCTTTGGTGTTTTGATCTATATTATCTTTAAATTCAATGGCTTTATAAAATTCGGCATAAGGAATGTTTTTGTCATTTAGATATTCAATGGTTTTATTTTCTTCTTCATCTCTTATTATTTCTAATTCTTTAGATAATTTGAGATTATTAAGTTCTTTATTTATATCTTCAACTTTTTGCCTTTGAAGAGCTATTTTATTTTTTATTGTGTATAACTCTTTTAACAGATTATCTTTTATTTTAGAAGAGATTTTTAAATATTTTTGTTTAGATGCATCATATGATGTTTTAGAATATGGATTATAGGGTGAGGTTATATCACTAATTTCATCTATTTTTAATTTGATAATTTCATTTGTCTTACCAAGATAGGCAACTTTATCTTTGATGTTTAATATTTCTTCGCCTAGTTTTTCTTCATTATTTTTTATATTATCAGATACTTTGTTATATTCTTTATTTTTAGTGTTTAATTCTTGTTCAATTTCATTGCGTTTTTCTTCGAGTCTTTTGTTTTTTTCTAATTCTTTTTTAATGTTTTCTAGTTTGAGTTGATAATTTTTTAGTCTATTTTTTAGCGGTTCAAACTGTTTGAGAATATTTCTATCTTTTGCATAATCCTTAAGAATAATTTTACCCTCTTCAAATTTTATGTTGGTACATAAATTAGCAATATCCTGAAAAGTACTTTGACACTCTAATTCTTTTTTATCTTTATCTTTAATTAATTTGTCTAAATCAATTTCTAAATCTTGCCTTTTGGTTATATGATTATTGTAGCTATTTTGAGCTTTTTCTTTTTTATTTTGTTCTTCTTTTATTTCGCTTTCTAAACTTTCTTTTCTTTTGATTTTGCTTTCTAAATCACGGCTATCTAAATTAGCTCTTTGAGTTTCGATATTTTCTTTTCTAATTTCTAAATCTAACGATGTCTTTTTATTTTCTTGGAGTGAGTTTTGAAGATTTTCAATATCTTCCTCTAATTGATGAATTTCTTTTTCGTGAGCAGTTTCGACATTTAAACTATTTAAATAATTTTCAGCTTTTTTATAAAGCATGGTTTCATTATAATTATTATATGGTATTATAAGATTTGATATTTTTTTTACATCTGACTGCAATTTTAAAGTTTTTTCTTTGGTTTTATCCATGTCTTCAATGGCTTCAGATAGGGGTCTTAAATCCTCTTCGGTTAGAGGTTGAAGGACACCACTTAAGATTTCCATTAATTTTGTCGGTTTATATTCTTTAGATAGTTTTGGACTTCTAAGTTGCAATAGCAAATTAATGAATTCATCATACATATCAAGATTTGGAAAGCCAAAAATGGTTTTATTAACAGCTTCTTTGTATTCTTTGGCGGTTTCAGTAAAGATATTTTCCGTACCAAGTCTAGCTCTTAATTCTTTTTTGCTGCATGGTATTTTTTCTTCTTTACTATGATAAAGTAGGATATCTCTACCGATGCGCTGCCCATTTTTGATGATAAAACCCCAAAAGTCAGTAGGTCTTCCTTTTTTAGCATGAAGACCAATACCCAGTGTTTGATATTTTAGTTTTTCTTCACTATACATTTCCATGAATAGATAGCCTGTTGCTTCATCTTTTTGTTCGCTATCGGCACTTCCTAATAAGTAATCTTCAATTTTTTTGTCTTTGCTACCGAAGGGGTCTAATCTAGATGGGTTTTTATTACCATCTAATATTAAGGGAATAAATGATTGCATGGTTACAGATTTACCACTACCATTGGTTCCTCTTAATAAAAGTTTACCATCTTCAAAGTCAAATGTTTCTTCATCGTAGAGCCAAAAATTAATAAGGCCTATTCTGGTTACTTTATAATTCATCTTCTTCACCTCCAAATATTTCTATTTGTTCATTTTTGTTTTCTTTAATTTTAACTGGATTTCCTATAAAACGGTATATCAAAGGATATATTTTATAGGTTTCATCTTGATTTTCTTTAATGAAGTGGTAGTTTTCCATGTTGGTAATAATTTCATTTAAGTATCTTTTTTCAGTTAAATCTAAGTAAGCTTTACTGTAATATGGTTTATATTTTGTTTTGGTATCTAGTATGACAGTTTTTAATTCTGCTTTAGTTAAGATATATGTTTCGTCTTCTTGCATTTCAATATTTTGATTTTTTATATAGTCGGTAATTTCCTTGTTGATAAGAAGAATAATATCGGTAATTCTTTTGGTGTTTGGAAAATAATCTTTTTGAACTAGTGATTCATCAGTATATATTAAGGCCATGTTTTTAGTTATTTCTACTGAAAAGTCTAGTTTTTCAGATATTTCATTTTCGATTGTTTTATGTAGTTTCTTTAAATAATCGTATTCACCTTCGGATATGTTATCGCGGTAGGTTGCGGGAAGGTAAAGAAGATTTCTATATATGTTATATCTTCTGATGTTGCTACTACCAGTGTCTTGTCCTTCCCACTGGATGTTTAGAAAGTCTTTGGGGGTTTTAAGGCCAAATATTCCATGATCAAATGATGGTGTTAAGTAGTTGGAAATACCGGTTACCTCATATAAGGCATCGGCATTTTGGTCATCTTGGAAACTAATTTTATCTTCGTCTTTTACGATGATTACGTTTAAACTTACTAAATATTTGATGACTCTAATTAAACTTTTTCGGTGAGAGGCATAGGTCCAATCTGGGGTGTTTGAAAGTTCTAATGTGATAGCAGTGTTTTTTACATAATCGATTAATTGTGAAAGGATAAATTTTTCACCGCGAGGTTTATCTTCTAGATATAGCAAGAAAATAAATAAGAAGACATAATCCATGGGTGAGGTGAATGTTTCTATTCCTTGGTCTTTAGAAGGGGTACTTGATATTTTTTCTAGTTTGATAAACCGTTCGTGAATGATTAATTTACTACCTAGGTTTTTAAAAATAAATTCCTGTAATTCTTTTTGTCTTCTTTTTAATAAATAATAATTTTCGGGGTCTTCATCTTTAGTTATCCAAAAGTTATTTAAAAGAAGATTCATTTCTTTATTTAAATTATCCAAGGCTTTCACCACCTATCTCAATACTGATGGCATCCATATAAAATGTACCATCTTCCGAGTTTATTTGGCATTTTCCGGGTGCTTCAGTGATTTTATAATTTAGTCCGAATATTGGGTCTTTAGTGACATCATTACGAGATTTAGCTAGTAATGATAAAATGTATGATCTTTCTTCTTGAGTTAAATTGATATTTCCGGTTAGGTTTATATGTCCTTTATGGACTAAAGAGTAGAGAATTTCTTTTTTTCTTTTTTCTTCAGCTTCAGCTTGCATTAATATGGCTTCTTTTTCTTTTGTTTTATCTATAATTTGAGTGCGATTTATCTCTGCTCTTAGTGTCTTTTTCATAGGATCTACTTTGATAATTGTTGGTTTTACATTTAATGATGGGATGATGGAATCACTATTTAAAAGGGATGTTCCTTTAAAATGTCTAACTGTCCCTACACCTAATATTGTTCCGGCTAAAGTATGAGCGTCGTTTAGGTTTGTTATATTATCAAATAAGTGACATAGGTATTTATATTCTTCTTTTCTATTTATCATGTTACCATGTAATTCAATTAAGTTAGAGGCATATTTGGTTATTTTAGATATTATGTTGTTAGTGGCGTTTAAAAGTCTATCACCTTCGCTAATGCCTTGTTCAGCTATGAACCATTTTCTTAAACTATTCCATTTACCTGAATTAACAACTCTTAAGTAGTCATAGTCAAAGTCGGGTCTTATTTTTGGAGTTTTCTTTTGATGAGATATTAAACTATCCATGAAATAATTGGTATCTTCTTTTGTTATTTGTTTTAATATTTTAGCTATTTCACTACCAGATGCGATATATTCTTTGATAAAATCTTGAAGATAGTGAACAAGAGAGTTTTTGTGTTGGATAAAAAGATGGCTTTGCATTAACTCTTCAGTTTTTGGTTCGTTGAATTTTTTTAAGAAGTCTTGATAGCTTTGGTTTAAATTAGTAAAATCTTGCATTAAATCTGTCCATAGTTCATACAATTCTTGCTCTGAAAGGTTTTTTATTTCTAATAATTTTTCTAGTCTTAATTTTATTCTTTCAAATAGTCTTGGTTCTAGAGAAGCAACTTTGACTTCCATTTCTTCTAGTCTGATAGTCATTCTTTCAATTTCAATGGCATAGTCAGTCATTTGGTAACGATAGTTTTTGAATTTGAATTTTTCTAAGGTTGATGCATTTTCAGTATCTTGAACAGTGGTTAGGGACATTTTTTCCACAAGAAAATCCAAATCTCTTTGGCAATCTTCAATTGTATATCCTTCGATTTGGTCTTTTAGTTCATTATATACATCTTCTTTATATAACCAGTTTTCGGCTTGCTCATATTTGTGGTAAAAAAAGCGCATGATTGGTCTATATCTATTTGTATTTTCTGTATTTAAGTATGCGGCTTCAGTGATTGGTTTTATTAATTTATTAGAAAGCTTCAAACGCACCACGTCCTTCTTCGCACATATTGTAACATTTTACTTGGAAAAAGAAAAGATTTTTTTATAAAAACTCTCAATACTATTTTGTGCTTGAGAGTTTTCATTTAAATTATTTTCCACAGTGTTTTTTAAAATTATTTTGTTTAGATGTTATGAGTATTGACAATTTAATAATATATCAAATGTTTAATTTATTTATTATTTATTTCTTTAGTTTCATTTACTAGTTTATCAAAGTCAGAAATGTAATTTTTATCTTGAATGACTTTATATTTCTCGTATTCATTTGTTGCTTTATTTACTGCTTGTTTATGTGAAATCTTTCCTTTGCCCTCTAATACTTCATAATGAAATATTTTTAAGGCATTTTCAACTTCATTTTTCCAGTCATTCATATACATTGGGATATTTCTTTCGGCATTATTTTCGGCAATATCTAAAAATAAGTTTACTAAATTGTTTAAGTTTTTTATTTCTTTTTCATCTAAATAATTTTTAGCGATAATTACATCTGATTTCAAAATTTTACCATCTGGGGAATTTTCCCAAGTATTAAGCCCCATATTAGTTTTTCTCGCGTCAACTCTATTATAGATTATTTCAGCGGCTGTTTGTTCTGTAATTGCATAGTGGAATTTATTTTGAATTGTT
>CALVRQ010000068.1 GCA_944358685.1 uncultured Bacilli bacterium | reverse complement strand
CTGTGATAAAGAGTTATTAAATACTGTAAATAGTGCTATTATACAAGCGGAATATCCTGACAGAATACATTTCGCAATATGTTATCAAGGTGATGATTTAGATGATTATTATGAATTAAAAAAAATTGATAACTGTAAAATAATTCATTTAAAACAGTCTGAGGCTAGGGGAAGTGTATATGCTAGATATTTATGCCAAAGTTTAATTGGTGATGAAAAGTATATATATCAAGTAGATTCTCATATGCGTTTTGTTAAACATTGGGATACAAGAATTATTAATCAGTTATTATCATTAAATGATAAAAAAGCTATTTTATCTGGTTATCCACCTGCTATAACTCCTGAGATGTTAATTGCACCACTAGATGATAAAATGTTTGATAACCCTGGATATGGAACTGTTATGTATGCAAAAGATTTTAGAACTGATATAGATGATAGTTATTTTATATCGTGCGCTAGTAAACTTATAACAAAAGATAACCCTTTAGCTTATAAGAAAAATGCCTTTATTGCAAGTGGAAATTTTTTTACTTTTAGTTTGGCCCATAAAGAAGTAAGATATGATACAAGTATGTATTTTTATGGAGATGAAATGCCAATGAGTATTAGATTATATACTTATGGATGGAATTTTTATAATCCTGGCGAAAGTTTTGTATATCATTTATATAAAAAAGAAAAACAAAAGTTTCCTGGCTTAAAGCATGATACAATGATTAATGAAAATAAACGTTTAAAAACTTTATTAGGTATAACAAAAGATGATGTTATTCCACCTGAGTTTGGGCTTGGTAAAGTAAGAAGTGTTGCGGATTACGAAAAAACTTTTGGTATAGATTTTAAAAATAAAAAAATTTCTGATTTGGCTAAGAGTGGAGATTATGAAAAAGTAAAGGGAAATTAATATTTTTATATATTGATGAAAGGTGGTATTTATTATGAAATATTTTAAAAAATTAACCGGCGATAGGATATATTTAGCTCCTAAAAGTACGTTTGATGAAGATATAGAAAAATATACTAAATGGATGAATGATTTTGAGGTTACTGATTATATTGGTGGTAGTAGTAAAATTGTTACATATAATGGTGAAAAAGAATGGCTAGAGAAAATGTCTAAAAATAGAGAAGATATAAATTTTGATATTATTACTTTAGATGATGATAGATTGATTGGAACGGTTAGTTTAGACGGCCGTAATTTTACTGATAGAAGTGCAGTTTTGGGAATATTTATAGGTGAAGAAGATTATAGAAGTCATGGATATGGATCTGAAGCTATAAAACTTATGTTAGAGTATGGGTTTAAATATCTTAATTTACACAGTATTAGATTGGATGTTTTGGGTGCTAATGAAAGAGCTCATAAGTGCTATTTAAAATGTGGTTTTAAGGATACTGGGTTAGATAGAGAAAGAGTATTTTTAAATGGAAAATATTATGATATGTTACATATGGATATACTTGAAAATGAATTTGATGGAGACTTTATAAGAAATAAAAATATTTAATAAAAAACATAATTACTAAGTTTTGAAGTAGTTATGTTTTTATTTTTCGTATATTTCTTCATATACTGGTTTACTTTTGTTTAAAAAATATATAACTTCAGTTTCGATGATAATAAATATAAGTCCATATAGAACAGCTATAATTCCAAAGACATAAAGTCCAGCGATTAATACAATGACACCGATTGTTCTAAGAATGATGCTGAAGTCCCATTTTTCATTTATTTTGTGAATAAATAGGGCGATAATATCGTAGCCGATAACTGATGATTTTTGACTTAAGCATAAATAATGGCCAAGACCCACTAAGAATCCAGCTAAAACAATGCATATAATTGGTGGTATGGCTAGGGAAATATTCGCTAAATGAAACCAATCAAAAAAAACAATATAACATATACAACTGTAACATGTTTTTAGAAAAAAATGTTTACCTAAAAAGGCTAAACTAAATAGTAATAATAATATGGCAATGGCTGTTGTGATATAAGTAATATCAATTTTTAAGAAATGAGCAATGATAAGTGATGTACTGGTAATTCCACCATCAATCATGTTATTGGGTACAGTTAAAAAAGCATAGGCTCCAGTTAATAGTAAATTACCTAATGTAATAAGAAGTACACTTTTCATTGTTATCAGCTCCTACCATAATATTTATTTTACTTTAAAATTTAATTAAAATAAAGACTGATATTATAAAAAAGGTATACTTTATATAAGTTTACATAAAGTATTCGACTTATATTTTGATTATTTGTTATATGTTATTAGATGTTGAAAAAACTATGAAGTTAAAAAACATTTGAATGGAACAAAAATTATTAGGGCAAAAATAAAAACCTTGTATTTCAAAGGTTTTGAATGCATAATTGAGCGAGTGTTGTAGTTATCTACAACTTTTTTTCCAATAACGAAAGTACATATAATCTTCCGTTGCTAGTAATAATATACCACATTTTAAGTATTTATGGAATAGATTTTGTTAATTTTATAATTGGTCGTAAACTTTTTTTACTATTTGTTGATCCCAGCCAACTGATAATCTCTCTTTTGTAACTATTAATTTATAAATAGGATTTTTTTCTACTACATCTAAAAAATATTTTAGTATATCAATATAGTCATTAAAATTATTTTCTATCAAACTAAAGATATTAATTAAGTATTGTTGTTTAAATTCATAGCCATTGAAATAATCATTTATTTGTGGGCAAATAAAACAAACTGCTCCACCAATTCCTTGGATTTCCATTTGGTTAGCATTTTCATTTTTAGGTTCTTCTACAATTTTTATGTGTAAAATCAAATGTTCTAAAACATTACAATAAACTAATCTATTAGCCTTTTGATATTCAAATGGATTATTAATAGCAAATTTATCATTACTCAATAAAATTGCTTTATTTTCATCTATGTGATGACAATATAGTCCTTCATTTGTTCTTGATACCTTTGAATTTTTAGACTTACAAGACTCATTACGAAAGTAATCATATTGTGCGGGACCATATTTTTTCAAAAGATAATCAACTAATTCATCATAAGTCATTTTTAATTGGTTTTTAATTTCAGTACTTTCCATATTTAATTTACCTCCTATTAAAATATTGATAGCATATTGCTTTTGCAACCTAATTATATCAAAAATTTAAGATAAATAATAGTGTCCAAAACCAAAAAAGAGAACTACTTATAAAGTAATTCATCACTTGTAAAACTGACTGAAAAAACTATAATTCAAAGTCATCCCGACTTTTATCTTTGTGCTTATCATTTTCTTTATTCCAAATATAGTCATCCTGAATTGATTCAATAGTTTTATCGCTAAATATATTATGAGTGTATAAATCTTTTGAAAAAGTCCAATAATCTTCACGTTCTTTTTCTTTGCCAAACATTTTATTTTTAATAAATTTAACTAATCTATCAAATAAGTTTTCAAAGAAATTAATAGCGCTTTGTAATTTAGAATTTTTCTCTTTAAGATCATCAATTTCATCTTCCTGTTTATCTATCTTTTTTTCTAGTGATTTAACTTTAATGTTTAAAGCATCATTATTTTCAGTTAGTATTTTAACTTTTTTCCTGTTTTCTTTTAATTCAGTTTCAACATCATTAAGAGTAATAGATAACTTTTGCATTTTTTATATTCTTCATTAGTTGAATCTACTTGCTGAATAAATTTATCAATTTTATCTTTATCATCTTTATTTAAAACATATTTGTCTTTATTAGTAAAAGTAGTTTTTAAATTATTCATTAATTTTTTAATTTCGTTGGAATCATTATTTAGTTGTAGTGATTTTTTATTTGCTATTTCTAATCGTTCTTTATTTTTAGATAATTCTTCTTGCATTTCAATATAGTTTCTCATATCTTTAACATTTATATCTTTATTTCTACCTTTTTGTTTAGTTTTTAAAACATTATTTAAGCCATATTCTTTATTAAAACTAGCAATACATAATGTTCTCATCTTGTTTTGCAATTCAATTAATTTTGTTTTAGTAAATACATCAGATTTACCAACTTGCTTAGACATACCATTTTTACTTTTATATTTAATTGGTACACCGACAATATGCATGTGTGGACTTGTTTCATCATAATGAATAATTGCACTTGCTACTTTAAAGTTAGGAATTAAAGTTTCTAAATTTTTAACTTGTTCTTTATATATATTAGACATTTTATGCTTAAATTTATCATCTTTGGTATCCCAATATTTTTTATCTCCAAGTTCAATAATAATTTCACAAGCCAAATCATTTTTAGAATTATCGCTTATCTTTTTAAAGTAATCATCT
>CALVRQ010000067.1 GCA_944358685.1 uncultured Bacilli bacterium | reverse complement strand
TGGTATATGCGGAGACATACTTTCCATCTAATCAAACAACATATGATAATTCTGCAACTGGAATGACAGCAACCAATGTACAAGGGGCGATAGATGAGCTTTATAATGTTTGTTTTCCACCAAAAACCGGTGGAGATTGGGTATTAGATGAAGTGGATATAGTAACCTCGGGAGATGGTTTATATGAAGATGAATATGAAGACGGAAAATATACATATAAAGGAGCCAATCCAAATAACTATATAACTTTTAACAATGAAAAAGCCGGATGGCGAATAATATCAGTAGAATGCGATGGAACAATAAAAATAATTAAAGATGAAAGTATAGACACTTTAGAATGGAATAGTGATAGACCATATACTAATAAATGGGATGGCGCCACACTAAATACATATCTAAATGAAACATATTATAACAGTCTAAATGAAACTGCAAGAAATCAAATCCAAACACATGATTTTAGTATAGGAGAAGTTGGATGGGGAGGTTCTTATTTACAAGGAGATATAGAAGATGAAAACCATACCAAATGGCAAGGTAATATAGCTCTCGCAACTAAAACAGAATATTTAAGAACAAATAGTAATAAAACAGAATGCGAAACAGAAGGGTTAATGTATAATAGTAACACTGAAGAAAAATGCGCTAGTACAAATTGGTTATATAAAGGTTATGAATGGTGGCTATTAACATATGCTAGTAGTGATAGTGCTTTCACGGCTGCCAGTTCAAGTGGCTCAGTAACTACTGGCATAGTCTATTTTACGAGTAATGTAAGGCCAGTTATTTATTTAAAATCAAGCATTAAAATATCAGAAGATGGAACAGAGTCTAATCCATATACAATCGAATAAAACCAAGTGAATTTTCACTTGGTTATTCTATTTTTAACTAAAAATTAAAATTAAAAAATAAATTCTGACATTTTTTGGAAATTCACGTGAAACCAATTGACAAAACTAGTAACCTGTATATAATAGGTAAACAGAAAACGGAGGAAGAAAATATGACCAAATCACAATACGCAACAATCCCAATTGAATTATTAGAAATAGAATCTAAAAAAAGAAAAATAAAACCCTCCTATAAATTTCATTTATTTAAAATTGCCCCTTACAAATCATTAAAATTAAACACCATTGCCGTTGAAATAGGGGATGAAAAATCACCTTATATTGAAGAAATTATTACTAAAAACAAAATAGGTTTAATAAAAGATGAAAAATATAAAGTTTATCTTCCAGGTGATATCATATATACATTATGTTCTAAAGAAGAAGCCTACTTAATAGCCGCTGAACAGTTAAATTACAGTAGAAAAGTATCTAGTATTTTTACTCAAAGTTCATAAATATTAATGCCATATTTATTTTCTACCTTATCTAAAAACAAATAATTCTCTGGTGGAAAATAAGTTAGTATTCCAAACAAAATATAAACCAAAATAATGCCTATTATACTAATTACTTCTTTATGTAAAGGTCTTAACTTTAAAATATAAAAACTTATAATATTTACAAAATAAATACTAATAAATAAAACTATCAAATTTAAAATAAATACTGAACCTGTAAAATGATATATGGGTAAATATATAATCAAAAATATAATAATAGACAAACTAACCTCTAAAAAAACACTTAAAGCAAAATTATTATGACTAATTCTATATTTCTTATAAAGAAAATACTCTATAACACTAAAAATCAAAATACTGCTGCACATCATCTTCATATGTTCCCATATACTTTCATTAACTGGGAAAAATATACTAAATAAACTATTAGGTAGCCAGTTATAGAGAAAATGGGTTAAAAAACACAAAGCAAACATACCAAACACACTAATAACTTTAATCCTTTTTAAACTCATAAAACCGCCTTCTTTTAACCATAATATATGTAAAAAAATAAGAAATTATACTTTTTTGTATTTTTTTTCGTCAAAAAAAAGGAAATTGCCCAAAAAAATCGTATATTAATATATAGGGGGATAAAATCATGAACACATTAAGTCAAGAAAAAATAAACGAAATAAGAAACAGCGTCAATATCGTTGATGTTATCTCCTCATACATTCCTCTTACTCCAAAAGGTAAGAACTACTTTGGTGTTTGTCCCTTTCACGATGATAACAACCCATCTATGAGCGTCAGCCCATCCAGACAAATTTACAAATGTTTCTCATGTGGAGCCACCGGAACCGTTTTTAAATTTATCATGGACTATGAAAACGTTTCCTTTCTAGAAGCTGTAAAAAAAGTAGCTGATATGGGTGGCATATCTGTAAACATCGGTAAAGTCACCAAAAAACAAAACCATACTGAACTTCATCAGATATATGATTTGAGTTTAAAATTCTATATTAACAACCTAAATACTGTAGGTGGTAAAGAAGCAAAAGAATATCTAAAAAACAGGAACATTGATGAAGAAACCATCAAAGAATTTCAAATAGGTCTATCACTAAAACATGATGTCCTATCAAAAATCTTAATAAAAAAATTTAAACCAGATGAAGTTTTAAAAAGTGGCTTAGTTGGTAAAAATGACTATGGTTATTATGATCTATTCTATGATAGAATAATGTTTCCACTATATGACTTAAATGGTAACCCAATCGCCTATAGTGGTAGAATATATAATAAACAAGATACCTCTAAATATTTTAATACAAGAGAAACTGAAATATTTAAAAAAGGTGAATTATTATATAACTACCATCGCGCAAAAGACATTGCTAGAAAGAAAAATCAAATCATCATCATGGAAGGATTTATGGATGTCATAAGGGCCTACACTGTAGGTATAAAAAACGTCATTGCCATGATGGGAACAGCCGTAACTGAAACTCAGGCTCATCTAATTAAAAGAATGGCCAAAGATATTATTCTTTGCTTTGATGGTGATGAAGCTGGAGCCAAAGCCACCATGTCATGTTCAAATGAACTATTAAAAATCGGTGTAACCCCAAAAATCATTAGACTAGAAGATAATTTAGACCCTGATGAGTACATTCAAAAATATGGCAAAGATGCTTTCCAAAGAAAAATAGATAATCCAGTAAGCGTCATGGACTTTAAACTATCATATTTAAAAAATGGTAAAGACCTAACTAGTAGTGAAGGCGAAGCTAAATATATCAGTGAAGTTATTACAGAATTAAACAAAATAGATGATGACATATTAAAAGATTTAACTATCAAAAAAATTGTCACTGAGATGAATATTGATGAAGACATAATTAGAAAACACCTAGAAGTAAAATCAAAACCAAAACCAAAACCTAAAACTCAAATAGAAATAAAAACCGATAAATATGAAAAAGCTGAAAGTGCTTTAATATATTATATGCTTAAAAGTCCAGAAGTAATCACGATGTATAATAAAAAAGTCACTTATATTCCAAATAGAGAATATAGACAGCTTGCCAGAGAAATAAGTAGCTTCTATAAAAACTTTGGTTTTATAAATGAAGCTGACTTTATTGATTACATTGAATGTGATAAAGACCTTATGGAAACAATCAGTAAAATAAATAAACAAAATACCAAAGAAACTTACTCATTAGAAGAAATAGAGGACTATATTAATGTAATTAGAGATTATAACGTCAAAGAAGAAATCAAAAGACTTACAAATAAAATGAAAAACTTGACAGATCCTTTAGATAAGGCTAAAATAGCTGAGGAAATTGTTGGGTTAAAAAAAGGAGTGTAATAATGTTCGGAGAAATTAAAACTTTTGAAGAAAGAAAAAAAGAATTAATTGAACTAGGAAAGAAAAAAGGAAGTATCACCTATGAAGAATTAGCCGAAAAACTAAAAAATCTAGAATTGGATGCAGATTCATTAGATGACCTATACAACACTTTAAATGAAAACAATATTCAAGTTGTATCAGAAAATGAAGAAGACGATGAAAATCCAAATGGCATTAGTAATGAACTTTTGACAAAAGATTTAACCATCAATGATCCAGTTAGAATGTACTTAAAAGAAATCGGTCAAATCAAACTATTAACCACTGAAGAAGAATTAGAATTAGCTGATAGAATTGCTCTAGGTGATGAAGAGGCTAAAGCAACACTAGCCGAAGCCAACCTACGTCTAGTAGTTAGTATTGCTAAAAGATATGTTGGTAGAGGAATGCTTTTCCTAGACTTAATTCAAGAAGGAAACATTGGTCTAATGAAAGCCGTCGAAAAATTTGATGTTACAAAAGGATACAAATTTTCAACTTATGCCACTTGGTGGATTAGACAAGCTATCACAAGAGCCATCGCCGACCAAGCAAGAACCATCAGAGTCCCTGTTCATATGGTTGAAACCATCAATAAATTAGCTAGAGTTGAAAGACAACTAACCCTAGAATTAAATAGAGAACCAACCGAAGAAGAACTATCTAAAAAAATGGGTACTAGTGTTGAAAAAATCAGAGATATATATAAAATATCTCAAGAACCAGTTAGCTTAGAAATTCCAATTGGTGAAGAAGATGATTCACATTTAGGTGACTTCATCCCAGATGAAACCAATATGAGCCCAGAAGACTATGCCGTAAATGAATTATTAAAAGATGAAATATCTGAAGTTTTATTAACTCTAACTGAAAGAGAAGAAAAAGTCATCAGATTAAGATTTGGTCTAGAAGATGGACGCCCTAGAACCCTAGAAGAAGTTGGACAACTATTTGGAGTAACTAGAGAGCGCATCAGACAAATTGAAGCTAAAGCCCTAAGAAAATTACGTCACCCATCTAGAAGTAGAAAACTAAAAGATTACTTAGGTGATTAGCTTGAAATTATCAAAAAGACTAAAAGCCATCTGTGATTTAATTCCAGAAAATAGTAATGTAGTAGACGTTGGCGCAGACCACGCCTTTTTAGACATCTATTTAAACAAATATAAAAACTGTAATTGCCTAGCCATTGATAAATCAAAACACTGCAGCGAAACTGCTATTAATAATGCAGAAAAATTTAACGCAAGTATTAAAGCAATCACTAATGATGGCTTAAACAATATTAATTTAAATGATGAAATAATCGTCATCAGTGGTATGGGTACTAAAAACATTCAAAAAATACTAAACTTTGATATTAAAAATGATTTAATTTTATCAAGTCATACCAATATTGAAGATTTAAAACAATTTTTAAAAGAAAAACAGTATTATATTGATAAAGAATTAATTATTTCTGATGGAAAAACATATAACATAATATACGCCAAAAAAGGAGGTGCATCATGAATAAATATAAACTAACTGAATTAGAATTCTTAAATGAAAGAATTAAATATGAAAAAGAAAAAGTTTATAGTAACGGTATCACATTATTACCAGGTCTTACAACCTTAACAGTTGGAGCTCTTGCCCAAAATAGTGTCTGTATGGCTATTGGAACCGCTGTTACCTTAGGCGGTGCTTTAATCTCTAATGATATAGTAGATACTAAAAAATTAACAAAAAAAATAAAAAAATAAGGGTGACTATGGACAATATACCTGAAATAACCAAACAAAAAGCTAAAATAGCTGGTGAGAAATTATTAATATATTCTGGACTCATTACCCTAGGTAAAGGAGTACTATCTCAAAACGAAAGTATTCTTTTAGGTGCTATAATTTTAGAAACCATCAGCATAAAAGCTTTAATTAGTTCTAAAAAAGAACTAAAAACTATGAAAAAAAGAAAAAATATGTAAATATAACATTCAGCTTAATAGCTGTTTTTTTCTTGTAAAAATAAGGGAAAAGCCCCAAAACACCAAGTCTTACAAATACCTTACGCAAGAAATTCCTATAATATATAATTAAAATAATGGTAAAATACGCAAGAATATGTTATTATATTAATATAAGTATACTTTAAAATAAAGAAGGGTGAGAGAAATGCATAGATCAAAAAAAAGAAGAAATATAGTTATAATAAGTTTAGTTGCAGTATTACTATGCATGGTTGTAGGGTATGCAACTTATTCAACTAACTTAGAAATAAAAGGAACTTCTGAAATCACCTCTAACTGGGATATAAAAATAACTGATGTAACAAGTGGTACACCAACAGGTGACGCCGAAAATGCCAAAACCCCAGATTGGAATGAATTAAGCGCTTCCTTTGAAGCTAATTTATATTCCAAAGGCGATGCCATGGAATATGATGTCACTATAACCAATAATGGAACACTAGACGCTAAATTAGATAATATTATAACAAACGCTCAAAATGCCAATACAGATGCCGTAATCATAACATTTACTGGCTATAAAAAAGGTGAAATATTAAAACAAAATGACAGTAAAGTAGTTCATGTTAAAATAGAATATAATCCAAACTACGAAGGTGGAGAAACATCAGGAGAAGTCGACGTAGACTTTGACTTTGTTCAAGATAATAAAGACCCAGAACAACCATCTACATATTTACTTACATTTGACTATCAAACAAATGGTGGAACTAGAGTTGATAGTGAAGGAGAGTATTTAATATCTGGAAGTAATGTTGACCTATCTAATAAAGCCTATAAAGATGGATGGACCTTTGTTGGTTGGAATACTAATAAAAATGCTAAAGAAGCCTTAACATCATATACAATGGATGCTGCCAGTACCACCCTATATGCCATTTATAAAAAAGATTTAAAAGCTCTATACCAATCAAGTGATGGTGTAAATGAAATTGGTAAAACCGAAGACAATTGTACCATATTTAATAATGAAACATCATGCGATATCTCTTTACCATCAATTACCCCAGTTTCTGGTTATGTTGCCGGTGGTTGGTACCTTGAAGAAAATCAAATTGGTAATCCAGGAGATAACTATACTTTAACTGATAATATAACCTTAACCGCTAAAGCTACTGAAGATATCATTACATTAAGTGTCTCAACAACCTCTACAACAAGTAGTATAACCGTCGTCGCTAATGCTGAAGCTACAAGTGGAATAAGTAAATATGAATTTTCTAACGATGGTGGTAAAACTTGGATTGATGGTGGAACAAATAATACTTATAGATTCACTGGACTAACTGCCGGAACAAGTTATGATATCCAAGTTAGAGTAACATCAGCTAGTGGTAAAACAATGACTTCTACAGCCTCAATAGATTTAACAGATAATGTTACAGATACTGGTGATGGACTTTACGCTGATGAATATGAAGAAGGAAAATATACATATAAAGGAGCCAATCCCAATAATTATGTAACATTTAATAATGAGGAAGCAGGCTGGCGAATCATATCCATAAACTCAG
Source organism: uncultured Bacilli bacterium (assembly GCA_944358685.1). The sequence continues at coordinate 8,162 of CALVRQ010000067.1, read as the reverse complement.
ATGGAACGATAAAAATAATGAAGGATGCAGATATAAATACCTCTAATACTTTAGCATGGGATAGTTCCCGTTCAAATAATTGGAATCGCCCAGCAAGCCTTAATACCTATTTGAATAGTACGTATTATAATAGTTTAACAACTACTGCTCAAAGTCAAATAGTAGAAGCAACATATTATGTTGGCGCAGTAACAAAAAATAATAATGATATGGAAGATCAAATAAGTGATGAAAAAGTAACGACATCAAAAGTAAAAGTAGCCTTACCAACGGTAAGTGAATATATAAGAGCCAATTCAAATAAAGAACAGTGTGGAACATATAGTTTAAATAATGATAATTATAGTACATGTAGGAATAGCGATTGGATGTTTAATAGTGATTTATGGTGGACCTTGTCGCCTAATTCTGGCAATTCTAACCTCGTGTTCTTTGTGCACAACCTTGGTTATGTGAACAGCGACGGCGCGAACTATACGGGCATTGCGGTCAGGCCTGCCATAACTCTTTCTTCTAAAGTCCAAATCACGGGAGGTACAGGAACAGCGTCAGATCCATATATTTTGAGTTAAGTATAAAACAGTAGGTAGAACAATTTCGCAAACTCCTATAGGAGTTTGGTAGCGGGGCGAATGCCTCGCCATGGCCGAAAAATAATTTTTGGAATATTGTAAATATTAAAATAAAAGAAATAATATTTGTACGACTGTAATGTGGTGGTTTTATAGTTATGATATGCATTTATTAAATGTTTTGTAAAGAAAAACCTTATTTCTTCTTGAAATAGGGTTTTATGGTTTTTGAATTAAAAAATTGATTAATTCTTTAGGGTTTTTATTGTGGTAGATAATTTGTTCCATTAAGTTGATAATTGGCATATCGACATCTTTATTGCTTACTAGTTCACAGATTGATTTTAAGGTGTATAGCCCTTCAATGGTTGTGTTTTTCATATAGTTATCTATCTCTTTTTTAGATGCACCTTTTCCAATTAGATATCCAAAAGAGTAATTTCTACTTTTAGGAGAAGTAGCAGTTAAAAGTAGGTCTCCAAAGCCTGCATAAGAAAGTACTGTGGAACCATCACCGCCTAAACCTTTAATTAAGGCTTTGATATCATGTAATGATTCAGTTATAAGCATAGCAGAAGTTGATTCTGGCATGTTTAGACCTTTTAAAATTCCTGAGGCAATGGCAATTATATTTTTGATAGAGCCACATAATTCTGTTCCAATGATATCATAACTTTTTCTTAGTTTAAAATGATTATTTGTTAGAACGTTAGTTGTTAATTCAATAGTTTCTTTGTTTTGACAAGCTAAGGTTAGACCAACTGGGCAATCATTTGCAATATCAATGGCAAATGAAGGGCCTGAAATAACAGCTATTTTTTCAGTATTTAAAATATTTTTAACAACATCATAGACAAATAAATTTGTGTTTTGTTCAATACCTTTAGTTGCAATGCATATTGGAGTATCTTGGTAATATTTTTTGGCTTTTTTAATAGTGCTTGATAAGAAAGCCGTTGGTATAGCGACAACTATTAATTTGGTTTTATCTAAGGCTTTATCTAAGTTAGTGGTTATATTTATATTATTACTTAGTTTTATGTTTGGAAGTTTAGGAGTTGTTCTTGTTTCTATTATGTTTTTTTCTTCCTCTTCAAATGGAGTCCATAAGGTAACTTTATTATTATTTTCATTAAGTATTTTAGCTAAGGCACATCCATAAGCGCCAGCGCCTAAAACAGTAATCTTCATTTATTTTCCTCTTTTCTACATTGTTTTCATTTTATCATAAGTAAAATATATTTTCAAACAAGGTTTGTTCGTGGTATAATTATTATAATATTGGAGGTGGATACCATGAAGGAAACTTTAGAGAATGTTATGCTTATGGGATTAGGTGCGATGGTTATGACTAGTGAGAAAGCTAATGAGTTAAAAGAAGAACTTTTAAAAAAGGGTGAAGAAGCTTATGCACATGGTCAAGCTTTGAATGAGGAGTTAAAACATAATATTGCAGATAAGATTAAAGAAAATGTGACGGTGACTGTGGAACCGGCTGACTTAACAAAAGAGGAACTTGCTTCTAAAATTAATGAACTTAGTGAAGAAGATAAAAAAGAAATTTTGAATTTACTTAAGAAAGATAAAAAATAATGTTAAGTAGTAAAGATAGATTAGTAGAGATTGTTCGTATTATTAAGAAATATGATTTATTAAAGAAGATAAATCCACAAAATTTACGTTTGGCAATTGAGGAAGCTGGTCCAACATTTATTAAACTTGGGCAAATTTTGGCATCACGTGATGATGTTATTCCTAAAGAATATTGTGATGAACTTTCACATTTACGAAATCAAGTAAAGCCGATGAGTTATGATAAAGTTTTGGAAATTTTAGATAGAGAATATGATGGTAAAGCGGAAGATATTTTTTCTAAAATTGATAAAGTTCCAATCGGTTCGGCTTCAATTGCAGAAGTACATCGGGCTGTTTTAAATGAAGGGGCAGAAGTTGTTATTAAGGTTCAAAGAGATAATATTTATGAACTTATGGCAATGGATGTGAAATTACTTAAGAATATAGTCGATATATTTAAAATTGATAAGATTTTTGATTCAGTTTTTAATTTTAAAGATATCATTGATGAGATGTTTGAAACAGCTAAGGAAGAAATGAATTTCTTGATTGAAGCTTCACATACTGAGGAATTTTATGAAAAGAATAAAGATGTTTTATATATTCGTTCACCAAAGGTTTATAACGAGTTTACGACTAGTAAAGTTTTGGTTATGGAATATATGGATGGAATTAGAATAAATGATTTTGAGGCATTAGAAAAAGCTGGATATGACCGTGATGAGATTGGACAGAAATTAGCTGTTAATTATATTAAACAGGCACTTGAAGATGGTTATTTTCATGCGGATCCACATACCGAAAATTTGAAAATTAAAGATGGTAAAATTGTTTATTTGGATTTTGGAATGATGGGTAGGCTTTCTTCACGTGATAGAGATCTTTTAAATCAATGTATCTTAGCTATTTTAAAAGATGATGTGACAGAAATTTCTCATATATTACTTGCTTTTGGTAAAACTAGGGGAACTATAGATCATATGACTTTAAAGAATGATATTAAAAGAGTTTTAGATAAAAATAAGACTCAGGAGATGTCAAATATTGATGTTAAAGATTTTATGAATGATTTTTTAATGATGCTTTCTAATAATCATATTAGTTTACCTAGGGATGTTACAATGCTTATGCGTGGTATGATTGTACTTGAGGGTGTGCTTAGAAGTATTAGTCCAAATATTAATTTGATGCAGATATTTAGCAGTTATATTAAACCGAGTACAGCTATAAATAAGGAAAAGGTTAGTAAGTTATTACAAAAAGGTGTTGAAAGTAGTACTGATTTAGTTTATTTACCAAATGAGGTCCTTTCTTTTTTGAAGGGTGTTAATAGTGGAGAACTTAGATTTAATATAGAAATTAATGATTCTAAGCATCAGATGCGTAATTTAGAACAGCTTGTACATTTATGCTTGATTACAATTTTAGATGTGGCTTATATTTTAGGAACAAGTTTAATTGTTATGCAAAGTGATGATAAGTTGCCATTTATTTTTTATGTATATTTAATACTTGGCGGTATTTGTACAGTATGGATATTTTATAAAATGTTTACTAGTAAAATAAGAAATAGGAGACGATGATATGAATAATATGAGTGAATATGAACCAAATCCAAAATTACAAAATTTAGTTAAACAACCACCAAAGGATAATAAAAAGCTTATTTTGATTTTAGCCGGTGTAATTGCATTTTTAGTTTTAATTATTATAATACTGGCTATGAGTGGTACAAAGGTTGTTGAAAAGGAAGTTGAGAAAAAACAGAGTTTAGATGAGATTACTTTGGAACTTGAAAATTTTATGGATGAAAATAAGTTAGATGCTTTAGATGCTTATGGTATGGATGGTATTGTAAGGGTTGCTATAAATAAAATTTGTACAGGTGTTGACAATTGTACACAAATTGAAGGTGATGAAGTTACAAAATATATTAAGAATGTGTTTAATAAAGAGGTAACTTATTCAAATATTAATTGTGCGGTTAATGATGGAGTGCTTTATACGTATGATAGTGAAAATAATAGGTTTGTTTGGGATAGTAAGCATGCTAATCATGGAAGTTTACCGACAGAGCCCCTTTATACTAAAGTAAATAGTATTAGAAGAGATGATGATAAGATAATTTTGGTTCTTAATAAATTATATTACGATCCGGTAAAAAGTGATTATATAACTACAGATCCTGCTGGTATAAATCAGATTTATAATGCGAATGATTATATGCATACTACTGATAATGGTGAAGATATTGATTTAACTAAATTATCAGCAGCTTATGAGAATAATTTTGACAAATTGAAAAATACAGGAACTAGATATAGATATACTTTTGTTAAAGAAGGTGTTAAATATATTCTAGAAAAATACGAAGTTCTTGGTGGAGAGGAAGAATAAACTTTGAGGGTTTATTCTTTTGTGTTTATATATAATTATTTTTGTGTAGATTAGTTTTAAAATTTTATTTATTATGATAGAATGTAATAAAGATTTTGGGTGAGAGAATGAGTAAAGTAAAGTATTTTTTTGATAAGGTTTATTCAAAATTTAAAATAGGTTGTATTGTTATTTTGTTTATTTTTTTTGGAATACCTTTTATTTTTGGTTTTATTGGTTCTTTGTTTGAGTCTTTGAATGAGGAAGAAAAAATTTCTTTAGCAGATGGATTTACTATTGAAAAATATAATGTAATTTTAGATGTTAAAGAAGATAATAAGGTTGATGTTACTGAAAATTTAACTGTTAATTTTACAAGTGCGTATAAGCATGGTATTTATAAATATACGCCTGAGTGGCTAGAATATAAAGGTAAGGATGGTAAAGTTATAAAAAGAAAGTCTAATGTTTTAGATTATAGGGCGGATAATGATATTTATACTGTGGATAGAGTTAATAAGAAAGCTAGGATAAAAATTGGTGATGCGAATGAGTATGTCAGTAAGGGTGAAAAAACTTATGTAATTAAATATACTTATGATATGGGTAAAGATCCATTTAATGGGTTTGATGAGTTTATTTTTCATGCTTATGGAGATTACTGGGGAACGGAGATTAAGAATGCTTCTATAGAGGTAAATATGCCTAAAAGTATAGAAGGGTATAATGTTAACTTTTTTACTGATAAATATCGAGATGAAAATGTGAATGAAGCGGTTGATTTTTCTATAGATGGTAACACTTTAAAGGCTAATTTTAATGAAAATAAAAATTATGAACTTCAGTTAAAAAAATATTGTGAGAAACATTATAAACAATATGGTGAAGAGTGTGATTATTCTGATTTTGAATATGATTATGAACCGCTTTCTAAATCACTTACGGTTGATGTTGAATTACCTGAAGGATATTTTAAAGGTGGAAGTTATAATTATGGTTTTGGTTCAATATTTATTTCTATTTTGGTTTTTATTGTAACGGGTTATACGATTTATAAGTGGTTTAAATTTGGAAAAAATTATGCGAAGAATGTTCAGACGGTTGAATTTTATCCTCCTGAGGGTCTTAGTTCGGCAGAGATTGGATATGTTTATAATAAAAGACAAGCTAATAAGAAATTAACTATTTCACTTATTGTTCAGTTAGCTAGTAAAGGATATATTAAAATAGATGAGATTAAAGATGATATTAAAATAACTAATTTGATGATTAAACCTAAAGAATTAAAATCATTTGATGATATGTTACCTAAACGGGAGATAGAAGTTAAAAAAATAAAAGAAGCTGATGATAAATTAAGCAGGTCAGAGACGACGATGATGGTTCATTTGTTTAAAAAAGGTGATGTTAAGAAATTAAAAACGAATATTAATAGATTTTTAAAGGTTAAAGATAGTTTAGTTAATGGTGGATATATTGAGGTTATTAGTGATAATGAGGAAGAAAGATTAAAAGATATTAAGCAAAAAAGAAAAGCATATGATGATAGTGTTAAAAATTATGATAAACAAATGACAGAGTATAATGAAAAAATCTCTAAGATGCCGGAAATTAGTGTGTTTGAGAAAATTGTTTATGATAGGCTATTTAATTCTAAGGATGAAATCATTTTAAGTAAACACAAAACATTTTATAGGGCTTTTAGTGAGGTTGAAAAAACACTAAAAGATAATTTTAAAGATAAGGTTTACGATAAGACATCTAGTAAACAAAGGTTTTATGCTATAGCAAGGACATTACTTATTTTGATATTATGTATTATATCTTATAAAGTTATAGAAGATATGGATCCAAAGTTTAGTATTTTATATTATTTATCATTTGGGTGTATTTTAGTTAATATATTATTTACTATTTTGATGGGTAGAAAGACAAAATATGGTGAGATGATAAGTGCTAAAGTAATGGGATTTAGGGAGTTTTTGGTGACAGCAGAAAAATCTAAGTTAGAACAGTTGGTTTCTGAGAATCCTTATTATTTTTACAATATTTTGCCATATACTTATGTTTTAAATATTTCTAAGAAGTGGATTCAAAAGTTTGAAAATATTAAAATACCGGAAATGGATATGGGTAATTTTGATTATGGTAGTGACAATTTTTACTATTCTATATATGATCATGTTTATTATCCACCAAGTTCTTCTGGCTCTTCTAGTTCATCATGCGGTGGTGGTTGTTCATCATGTGGTGGTGGATGCTCTTCTTGTGGAGGCGGTGGCTCTTGGTAAAAAAGTTTGTTTTGCAGTGGCATTTGAGTGAAAATTGTAATTTGAAATGTTTACACTGTTATCAAGAAAATCATAAACCTATTCAGTTAGAGTTCGATAAGTTAGTTATAATATATAAGCAGTTTAAAGAACTTTTAAATAAAAAGAAAATGAAGGGGCATATCAATATTACTGGTGGTGAGCCCCTTTGTAATCCTTATTTGTTTAAACTATTGGATTTAATTAAAGAGGATAGCGATTTTATTTCGTTTTCTATTTTAACTAATGGAACTCTTATTAATGAAAAGGTAGCTAAAAAGATTAATTCTTATAATCCTTTATATGTTCAAGTTAGTTTAGAAGGTGGCAGAAAAACTAATGATTATATTAGAGGTAAAGGAACATATAAGAAAATTGCGGAGGGTATTGTTAATTTAAGAAAAGAAGATATATTTACTTCAATTTCTTTTACGGCGACGAGTTTAAATTATAAGGAGTTTCCGAAGGTTGTTCGTTATGCGAGGAAGTATGATGTTAATAATGTTTGGTCAGATAGATTTATACCACTTGGTGATTCTGATAAGTCTTTAGCTTTGAATTATGAACAGACTAGAGAATATTTAGAAATTATGAATAAGGAAAGAAATAAGTTAAAGAAGATTAAAAATAATAAAACAACTATTTCAATGTATAGGGCATTACAGTTTCAAATGACAAATGATTTTGCTTATGGATGTACAGCTGGTGATACATTACTTACAGTAATGGAAAATGGCGATTTGGTTCCTTGCCGAAGAATGCCGATTACTATAGGTAATTTATTTGTTAGAAGTATGTATGATTTATATACAAATAGTGATGTTTTAAAAACTTTAAGGGAGAAGAAGATACCTGATGAATGCATAAATTGTGAACACTCTGAGGTTTGTCATGGTGGATTAAAGTGTTTGACATATGCGATGTATAATGATTTAAACCATAAAGATTATGGGTGTAATTTGTAATATTTTCGAAAGTTAATCAGTTGTGATTAGCTTTTTATTATTTTACGTCAAAGGTGTGTTAAGTATGTTTATATATAATGTTTTAAAGGAGTGGATTGTTAAAATGAGTAAGTTATAATTATGGTTTATCTTTTAAAAAAATAGGCTAGTATGGAATAATAGTGTCAAACCGAAGTAATTTATCAAAATCGTTATCAGTATGATATTTTATTAATATGCTATTTCTTTGAAAAATAAATTTTATTTATTCTTTATTGTCTTATGAAATATAAGATTATATATTATTATTGAAAATGTCAAAAAATGTCAGTTTTTTTCTAAAAATATTATATCCTGTTTTCAATAATTATGTAACTATTTTTATA
>CALVRQ010000066.1 GCA_944358685.1 uncultured Bacilli bacterium | reverse complement strand
TAAAATCATCATCAGATAACTGTGATAGTCTAGGTTGTTTTAAATCTTGTAACATATCAGCAATATCTAACAAATCTGAAGTTAAAGATATTGGTTGAACTTCATAATATGATTTACTTTTAAAACCTTTTTTCATAGCATTATTCTCCTATTTAAAATATTGTTCTATATACTATCACAATAAGTTAATTTTTTCAATAAAATTTTACCTTTTTTAAAAAATTGTAAGTAATATTAATGATAAAAGTTTTGATTATGTTATAGATTGTAAAACATATATAATAAAAACGTTAGAAACCGATTCTAACGTTTTTATATTATTGAAGTTCAACATCAATAATATCAGATAAAGGAATTAATTCATTATCAATTGTAATTAAATGAGTAGTATTACGACCAACAATTCTTTTAGTTACCGTACCATCTTTTAAAGTTAATTTAACATCAGCCTTATAAATATAATTTGCCGAATTAAATATTTCATTTAATTTTTGATTAACATTTTTTTCTTTTAATTTATTTGGAGAAGGAACCGTTCTTTCGTCTTTATCATCAAATGAGCAATATACATCATTATTATTACCAGCCTTTCCTTCAATTTTATTCGCATACACCTTTGGTAACTTTTTTTCCATATTATCACCTCTAACTAATCATATGAAATAAAATTTAGAACTTGCTAAAAAGATTATTAATTTTTTTGGTACCTATAATTCCAATGATAAAAAGTATAATTCCCATAATAAATTCTAAAATAGTAAAACTAATTGAAAAAGCATTTTTAATCATAATTAATAAAGAAGAAATCATAAATGCAAACACACCAGTATAAGCAAGGGATTTATAATGACTAAAAAGCCAAGAGATTAATTTAGATATTATAATAGTACTAATAATAAAGCCACCCAAAAACAAACCAGTAGTTATATCAAATTTTAAACATGACATCTTTTCAAACACATCTAAAAGATTTTCATACCATCCTAATGCCATAAATATAGCTGTACCACTAATACCTGGAACAATAGTCGTCAATGATTCAATTATCCCAATTACAAAAAACAATCCCGCACCATTTACTTCTATATTCATACCATTAATATTAATTAAATAGTAAACTAGACTAAAACAAATCACAAAAATTAACACTTTAGATAAATTTAACCTGTCTTTTCTCACCTCCAGTAAAACATCTGACAAACCACCGGTAATAAGGCCGGTAAAAAGTAATATAGTCGGAAAATACACCACATTTAGACACCATTTTACACCTTTACTAAGTAGACCAATTCCTAGTGCCGCGCCAAAGCCTAAAAAAATTAAAAATTTTACATCATTAAGCCTTATTTTTGTTGGCTTTGACATAATACTGACAAGTCTTTCGTAAACCCCAAAACTCATCGCAATAATAGCTCCACTAACCCCAGGTATAATTTTAGCTACTCCAATAATAAATCCTTTACATAACAGCACTAAATATTTCATATTAAAATATTACCCCCTAAAAAATAATATTCATAAAAATCAAAATTAAGTAAACATTCCTATTTAAAACTAATAATCAATAAAATTTTGGTGTATAATGAACATAGGGTGATATGTATGCAAAAGGTAATATCTAAAGAAAATATGAAAAAAAGTGATAAATATACCATTCAAAATAAAATTTCCTCATTAAACTTAATGGATAAAGCCGCTATTGCTGTTATGCAAAGCTATAACTTTGAAGGTAAAATCCTAATTGTTGCCGGCACAGGTAATAACGCCGGTGATGGTTATGCCTTAGCTAATCATCTATACAAAAATGGTCATCAAGTTGAAATACTATTAACTGAAAATAAATTTTCAAAAGATGGCAAACATTATTTTAATTTATGTTTAGAAAATAAAATACCAATTTACACATATGAAAACAATTTTAATTTTCAAAAATATGACCTTTTAGTCGATGCAATATATGGAACAGGTTTTAATGGAACAATGCCAAAGCATATAGAAAATCTAATTAATCAAATGAACACTTCAAATAAACCCATCATCAGCATAGACATAAATAGTGGTCTTGACGCAAATAATGGCCTAGCTACTACCTGTATTCACTCTACATTAACTGTATCTATAGGTGCTTTAAAACCAGGTCATTTATTAAATATGGCTAAAGATAATATTGATAATTTAATTAACAAAAATATTGACATAGATATTGTTGGAGAAACCTATTACCTTTTAGAAGAAAGTGATTTTAAAAATTATATTCCTAAAAGATTAAACAATAGTAATAAAGGTAATTATGGACTAGTAGGAATACTAGGTGGATGTCAAAATTACAGTGGTTCTATAAAATTAGCCAACTTAAGTTTATTAGCCCTAACATCTGGAGCTGGAGTCGCTAGAATAATAACATCTAATAGTATAATTCCAAGTATCAGTCCATACCTATTAGAAAGCACCATTCATCCAATTCCAGATAAAGATGGCCAAATGATTTATAATAAAGATGCTATTGATAAATCATTAGAAAAAATCACCGCTTTATTAATAGGAATAGGTTGGAATCAAACTAAAGATAATGAGAAAATTTTAAACTATATTATTAATAATTATCATATACCAATAGTTATTGATGCTGATGGGTTAAACACCATTGCCAAAACTAAAACTTTAAAACCAGGTTTAATTTTAACACCTCATCTTAAAGAATTTTCTAGACTAACAGGTCTATCCATTGAAGAAATAATTAAAGATGAAATAAATATTGCTAAAAATTATGCTAAAACTAATCAAATAATTTTATTATTAAAAGGCCCATCAACAATCATTACAGATGGAAGCGTTGTATATATCGTTAATACAGGATGTCCAGGGATGGCCACTGCTGGTAGTGGAGATGTTTTATCCGGTATTATAATTGGGCTTTTTGGATATTTAAAACCAACTTTAAAAACAGTTGCTTTGGCGGCTTACATTAATGGTCTTGCCGGAATGCTCGCCGAAGAAGAAAAAGGCAGTGTTAGTATGCTTGCCAGTGATACCATTAATCATCTAAGCCAGGTTATTCAAAAATTCACTAAAAACTAAGCGTTTTCATTAAAATTTCATATCAAAATGTTGATAATAAAACCTCAAATATGTTATTATATAAAAGGAAAGAAGAGGTACAATATGAATGAAAACAAAAGAATGCTAATATTTTTTATTTCAATAATTTTAATTGTTGCAATAATATTAATAATTGCTTTATGGCCAGAGGCAGATAAAACATTTACGTGTAGCGTTAAGGCCGATAAGGATTACAGTAAATTAGGTAGTGTAAACTATAAACAATATGAATGTTTATCAAAACAAGATGATAAATACGCCTTAGCTATCTCTGATGGACTAAGTGACGACGAAAAGAAAGCTTTAAACAAAGCAGCCGAAGAAAGCGGTCGTGGTATTTACTATCTTAGTGATGAACTATCAAATTCTGATTTAAAAAATATAAAAAATGATTTAAAAACAGATAAAGTATCATATGATGATGCCGCTTTAGTTATTGTTGAAAACGGAAAAGTAACTGATGGTTTAGATGAAAACTTAGATAATAGTGATGATATTTCTAAATTTTTAAAAGATTCTGGATTTATTAAATTTACTTGTAATACTGAAACTGACGAAGAATATCCAAATCTTGCTAAACTAACTTATGACCAATATGAATGCCTATATAATAGTGATACACCATTTGTTATGATAGTAACTCAATCAACATGTAGCTACTGTGAACAGTATTTACCATTTGTAAATGATTATGCTGGTGAAAATGATCTTCCGGTTTACTTCTTAGAAATTGATACTATGGATAGTGGAGATGTTCAAGACATACTATCATCATTAAGTTATTTTGACGATAATTCAGATTGGGGAACTCCACTTACTTTAGCTATTAAAGATAAAAAAGTAGTAACTGAAATTAGTGGTTATACTAATCAAACTACTGATTTAGATAATGTATTCAAAGAAATAGGTTTAAAATAATGAGCAAATTAAGCTCGTTATTTTTTTATGTACTAGGAATTTGTTTTGTAAAAAAATGTCATTTACAAGAACAAATATTTGTGAAACGCTAAATGAATTAAACATTAAAGATGATGGCGTAAAGAAATGGTAATGTCCGGTATGTTACATTATGTACAATCGCGATTATAATGCAGCAGTTAATATAATGTTTGAAGACTTAGAAAAATATATAAAAGGATTTGAACAATCTATTAAATCAATAAATTTTTGTTCACAAAAAAACACTAAAAATTAGTGCTTACAATTATATTCATCATTTTCTAAAGCTTCCAAAGCTTCATTAAATGAAACATTTTTAGACAGTCCTAAACTTTCTTGAACCTCCGAATCCATTTTACTATAATCGCCTTCAATTGTAATTAAAATATTATCGTCATCTTTTTTTACATTGTATTTTATGCCTTCCTTATTATCATACTCTTTAAAAGGAGATACTAAACTCTCAAAAAGCGTGCTTTTAAAATCATCATATTTATCATTAACTGTAAATTGCATACTAGCGCTATATTTACTAACATTATTATTTTCAAAAACAATAATTTGTTGTTCCACCGCTTTTCCAGATTCTAACTTCTCAGTTTTAGAACATTTCAAAGTCTGTTTGCCACATCCAGTTAAAAACAAACTAAAAAATAAAATTATCATTAAATTATGAATTTGTTTCATTTTACCACCTATTTTTAAGTATATATGTAATTTCAATATTAATCAATATTTTTAATAAAATATAATTTTATTTCCACTAAATTTGTATTTATATATTTTTTTTCAATAGCATAATCAAATACTTTTTTTAATAAATTCAAAATTATAACTTTTAAAAGGATATATTTTATAATTTATATTCTTTTTAACACAAAAATCATCTACAATCTTACAAATATCCATCAAAAAAAATTCATTGTCATCACAGATGATAAAATTAATCATGTTACTCGCCTCGTATTATTCTTTTTTAATATATCAGTAAAAATAAAATAAAGCAACACAATTTATATACGTGAATAGTTATATAAAAAAATACAATTTTTCTATAAAAGCCTTGCATTTATTTCTAAAAGGTAGTATTATTAACAATAAATTATAATTAGTAGTGAGGTTGGTTTTATGAAGGAAGTGAATTTTGAAAATTTAATGAATAACATAAGAAATTACATCAATGATGAGAAATCTTTAGATGATATTACTAGAGCCTTTTGGTGTGCGAATAAAATGCATGAAGGGCAAAAGCGTCAGAGTGGAGAAGATTATATTGTTCATCCCTTATCTGTCGCTTTTATATTATCTGAAATGAAAGCTGATTCGGATACAATATGTGCAGCTTTATTACATGATACAATCGAAGATACTATCATGAGTAAAGAAAAAATAGCCGTTATGTTCAATGAAACTATAGCAGATCTAGTCGATGGTGTCACCAAAATTAGCAAAATGAATTTTTCATCTAAAGAACAGCAAGTCGCCACAAATACTAGAAAAATAATAACAAGTTTAGAAGAAGATGTCAGAATTGTTATCATCAAATTAGCTGATAGACTTCATAATATGCGTACATTAGAATATAAAAGTGAATTTAAACAAAAAGAAAATGCTCTTGAAACAATGGAAATCTTTTCTCCTCTTGCTTACTATCTAGGCGCATATCAAATTAAATCAGAACTAGAAGATTTAGCTCTCTATTACTTAAGAAGAGATTATTATGATGGTATATCAAAACAAATAGAAGCAATAAAAGATGATTTAGATAAAGTTATTTATCAAACCCTAGAAACAATAGGAAATGTTTTAGTTGATAATAACATTCCTTTTGAACATAAACAGAGAATAAAAAGCATATATGGTTTATATAAACAAGTTATTAGAGGTAAAAAAATTATTGATGTCCATGATTTAGTCGCAATTAAAATTATGGTAAATGATATAAACGATTGCTTTAGAACCTTAGGTTATGTTCATAGTGTCTATCATCCAATAAATAATAAATTTAAAGATTATATATTTAATCCAAAAACAAACATGTATCAGTCATTGCACACAACAGTATTTGGCCCAAATGATAGATTAGTTCAAGTGCAGATAAGAACTCATGATATGGATAAAATAGACACTTATGGACTGCCAGCTTATTGGGATCTGCACAAAAACGATGCTGAAGAAAGCATGCAAGACGATTTAAAAAATAAATATCAATTTTTCAAATCAATTAGTGAATTAAATTCAATCATATCTGATAATTATGAATTCGTTAATAGTGTCAAAAGAGAACTGTTTAATACAACCATATATGTCTATACTCCAAAAGGTGATATTGTTGAACTTCCAAAAGGAAGTACCCCAATTGACTTCGCTTATAAATTACATACAGATATAGGAAATACAATGGTTGGCGCAATAGTTAATGACAAGTATGTAAGCGTTGATTATACCCTTCAAAATAAAGACAGAATAAAAATAATTACAAATCCGCTATCCTTTGGACCAAGGTTAGAATGGGAAGATAAAGTTAAAACGATAAAAGCCAAAAGATTAATCAAACAATTTTGCAAATAAAGCCACTTAAGTAACACATCTAAAAAGAATTAATTTTATCAAAGAAAGAAGGATTAACATGCAAGTTAATAATAAAACTATGTATCATATTCATAGAGAAAATGAACACGATGAATTATGGCAAATAGGTAATGAATTTATTGTAGATGATAATTTTTATTCTAATAGTGGTTTAAGTATACCATCGTTTAATACAAATGTCAGATGTTCCGATGGTAGCTATGCTAGCCTAGAAACTTACTTAAAAAAATATTTACAAGAAGATTCAGAAAATATAGAAACAACAAAAACTCTATTAAAAGATGCTTATAGAATAATCTGTAATGCTAATAAAACAAAATGTGAAGCAGCCTTAGAAATATGCCGTAGGAATAAATTTCAACTATATCCTAGTAGAATGCATTCTATTTGGGTTACAGATAAAGATAATCTAGATTATTGGCAAAACATACTTAAAGGAGAACATATTTTTGAACTAAGACTAACAGGAACACTATTCAAATCTAGTGATATTTATATTCCTAATAACAATTTATCTTTAATCCAAGCCATTGAAGCTTCAGAATCGTATTGGAATCCTGTTTTTACCAAAGAAGCTGAAGCAAAAAAAGAATACTTATTCCAAGGGAAAGTTTTTATAAAAAGAAAAATCAATTAAAATAACAATGCTTGAAACAATTAAAAGAAAAAATAAAACCATTTCCAGTCAAAGAAATGGCTTTTTGTGTTATAAAACACTATAATTTTATATGAACAGCAAACCCACCTATAAAATAGACAAAGTTCGCTTTAACTTCTAATGGTG
>CALVRQ010000065.1 GCA_944358685.1 uncultured Bacilli bacterium | reverse complement strand
TTGTAATCAAGTTTTAGCAAAATATGAGGAGTTGGTTGAATGAGTGTTAGAATGAAGGAAATACCGTTATCAGAAAGGCCTAGAGAACGTCTTATTAATTATGGAGTAGAAAATTTAAGTGATGAAGAGCTTCTTTCAATTATTTTGAAAACGGGAGTTAAAAATATGTCGGTTAAGGAGTTGTCATCTTATATTTTAAGTGTTTTTGGAGGCATTGAAAATTTAAAAAATATAAATTATCATGCGGTTAAAAATATTAAAGGAATAGGGGAAGCTAAAGCGTGTACGTTACTTGCTTTAAGTGAGATTAGTAAACGAATGAATAGAAAAATAGTCTCTTTAAAAGGAGTTAGATTAAATAGTACTAATAAAGTATTTGATTTTTATAAAAGTAAAATTAATAGTTCTCAGGAGCAATTTTACTGTATATATTTAGATGCGGGTAAAAAGGTGATAGAGGAGAAGTTATTATTTATAGGAACGGCTAATTACAGTTTAGTTCATCCGAGAGATATTTTTAAAGAGGCTTATTTGATTAATGCGACTGGGGTTATATGTGTTCATAATCATCCAAGTGGTGATGTAAAGCCTAGTAAAGAGGATATTAATATGACAATTAGGCTTAGAGAAGTTGGGGTTATTATGGGGATTCAGGTGATTGATCATATTATTATTGGTGATGATAAGTACTATAGTTTTTTAGAAAATGGAAAAATATAGTTGGTTTTATTTTCAAAATGTATTATAATTTTAATGGGTGACAGCTATGTATAAAAAGAGACGATTTGATAAAAGATATTTGTTTATATTGGTGGTTATAGCTATTGCTTTAGTTTTGGTGGTTTTGGCCATTTCTTTACAAAAAGACCGGGATTTAAACCCAGTCGAGAAAGTGGCTAAAGACATTGGAACAGTGGTTTTAAAGGTTGTTAGTGCACCATTTAATTTTGTGCATGATAATATAGAGGCTATGATTGAAAAAGAAAATATATATGAAAAGTATAAGGAATTAAAGAATAAAGAGGAACAGATTGATTCTGTTGTTTCACAGAATGATAATTTGAAAAGTGAAATTGATAAATTAAAGGATACTTTGGAATTAAATACAATTTTAAGTGATAAAGTTTATTTGAATGCGACGATTGTATCAAGAAATATTGGTTATTGGTATGAGGAAGTTACAATAGATAAGGGTAGCAAAAATGGGATTGAAAAAGATATGGCGGTAGTTAATCCTAAAGGATTAATTGGAAAGGTTACTAAAGTTAGTAATTATTCTAGTACTGTACAACTTCTTTCAAATGATCATATGAGTGATAAGATAAGTGTTAAGATAAAGACTGATGATGATTATGTTTATGGATTAATTTCGATGTATGATTCTAATAGCAATACTTATACGGTCGAAGGAATTAGTGAAAATGTAGATATTTCAAAAGGTGCGGATGTTGTAACAACAGGAATGGGAACGGTTTTTCCAAGTGGACTTATGATTGGTAAAGTAAAGGATGTTACAACAGATAACTTTGATTTATCAAAAGTAGTTGAGGTTGAGGCTTCAGTGGATTTTGATGATTTGGATTATGTGACGGTGTTAAAAAGGGTGAGTGACTAATGAAGATTATTATTGTCATTGTTTCCTTTTTACTAGAGGGGGTTATTTCTAATTTTATTTCTATTAATGGATATTTGGCTCCCTTGTTTACTTTGGTTTCTTTAATTATGATTTATCCACTTTTTGAAGAATCAACTAATTATTATAAGTATGCTTTTTTGACGGGTTTAGCTTATGATTTGTTTTATACGGATACAATTATATTTCATGCGATTATTTTTTGTTTTATGGCATTTATTATTATGCGTTTAAATTTGGTGTTAAGTGATAATTTTATTAATGTTTTGATTATTATTGCATTAAGTATTTTAGTTTATAGAGTGCTTACATATGGACTTTTAGTGTTTATTAATAGTATGGATTTTGACTTTAAAGTGTTAGGATTTAGTATTTTAAAATCAATGATTCTTAATTTACTTTATGGTTCAGTACTTTTTGTTTTGATTCAAAAATTTAAAAAGAAGAGGAAATATAATTATTAGTTAGATAGTTGGTGATATTTTCTAATTTAAGACTTCGAGATGCTTTAATTAAAATTAAAGTATCTTTTATTTTTTTATTTTTTAAATAGTTTATTGTTTCTGAGTAGTTGTTAAAATGAATGGCATTTTCATATTTTACTTTTTGCATATTTGGACCAATTAATATTACTTTTTTATTATCTATTTGGTTTAGTAATTTAGGAATTTCATTGTGTATTTTTTCAGTGTATTTACCTAATTCATTAATGTCACCTAAAATTAGTAATTTTTTCTTTTTTTCATATTTTATTAAATCTAGGACACCTTTTAATGATTCTAATGATGAATTGTAACAATCATTGATGATGGTGTTATTATTTTTATCTTTTATAATATTCATGCGCATGTCGTAACTTTGATATTGTTTCAAGGCGTTTTGAATGTCTTTTATATCTATATTTAGATAAAGGCCAATTTGAATTGCTATTAGGACATCGTTTATAAGATGTTTTGGAAGATTAATATTTATTTCGTATTCTTGATTATTTATTTTTATTTTGAATTTTGATTTTGTTAAAGATGTGGATAGATTGTAAGCGATTAGATTATTATTTTGATTAAATCCGCTTTTGTAGGCATTTTGATTTTTTAAATAGTAATCATCACCATTTACAAACAATGGACCTTTTAGACCTTCTTTTATTTCGAGTTTTGCCTTTAGAATATTTTCTTTACTACCGAGGTTACCGATATGGGATGAACCAATATTTGTAATGACGGCAATGTCAGGGGTTACCATTTTGGATAAGTATTTGATTTCGTTTAAATGATTCATGCCCATTTCAAGAATGGCTATTTCGTCATTTTTATTTAGGTCAAAGATGGTTAGAGGGACACCAATATGGTTGTTATAGTTTTTTTTGCTTTGTAGGCACTTATATTTGGTATTTAAAATAGAATATATAAGCTGTCTAGTAGTGGTTTTGCCGACACTACCAGTTATAGCTATTACTTTAGGATTATATTTTTCCCTGATATAAGATGCTAATTGACTTAGAGTTTTGGTGGTGTTTTGAACTAAAAGTGTGGGAATATTATAGTTACATTTTTTACTTACGATTATTAGACTTGCGCCATTTTTAATGGCGTCTTTTATATATTCATGACCGTCTTTGGTGTTTATTATGGCAATGTAGCAGTCTCCTTTTTTTATTTCTTTACTATTTATTTTAAATTTATTTATTTTTAAGTTTAAATTTATTTTGTTAATTAAAGTGCCTTTAGTTATTTTTAAAATTTCTAAAATATTCATATTTATCACCTAAAATAATATATGTAAATGCCTAAAATGAGTTCTAATATTTGATTTAAAACAATAAGGTATTATAGGTGATTATATGGCAAAGAAGAAAATAAAAAAAGTAAGTTTTATAAGTAAGTTTTTTAGCAAATTTTTGGTGTGTGTGGTTTTGCTTTTAGGAATTTTAATTGCTTTAAAGGCAAGTCCTAGTTTAAGAGAGAATTTATATAAGTATGTTTTTAAGAATAATTTTAGTTTTGCACAGGTAAATGCGGTTTATGAAAAATTATTTGGTTCATCTTTGCCGCTTACTGGTACGGAACAGACAGCTCTTGTTTCATCGGCTAAAATTGAGTATGATGATTATAGTGATTATAAAGATGGGGCTGTGCTTAAGGTGTCTGAAAATTATGTTATTCCTGTGATTAAAAGTGGAATTGTGGTGTTTACTGGTGAGAAGGAAGGATATGGAAATACGGTTGTGGTTCAACAAGGTGATGGGATAGAAGTTTGGTATGCGAATATTAAAGAGATAAAAGTTAGTATGTATGATTATTTAAAATCTGGAGATATTTTAGGTGAGGCTAATGGTACAAAACTTTATTTAGTGTTTACTAAAGAAGGAGAGATTTTAGATTATAAGAAATATATTTAAAATTCATCTTTTTTATTATATAGTGGCGTTTATAGCTGCAATTACAGGTCATTTTAAAGGGTTTGTTTGGTTTAGCATAATTATTATAGTTCACGAGTTTGGACATATTTTGATGGGAGTAATTTATGGTTGGAAGATAGAGAAGGTTATTATACTACCATTTGGGGCTTTAACTATTTTTCACGAGGATATAAATAGAAAGATTAATGAAGAATTTTGGATTGTGGTTATGGGACCTTTGTTTCAAATAGTGTTTACTTTTATAGTTTATTGTTTTTGTGGTTTGAATGATGTTATTTATTATAGTTTAATTATATTAGGATTTAATTTATTGCCAATATTTCCTTTAGATGGTTCAAAGATTTTAAATTTGTTTTTTAATAAGTTTATTAGTTTTAAAAGAAGTCATTTTTTAATAATTATTGTTTCTATTATGAGTGTTTTATGTTTGGTTATAAAGGTGAATTTTAATTTAATTTTTCTTTTAATTGTTTTATTTTTAGTTGTTAGAATATTTTTGGAAATTAAGAACCATGAGAGTTTATTTAATCGTTTTTTATTAGAACGTTATTTGAAACGATATCATTTTAAGAGAGTACAAAAAATTCATTCAATGGATGTAAGTCACATGAGAAGAGACTATAATCATTTGTTTTTTGATGGAGATAAATATATTTCAGAGAGGCTTAGACTGAAAAAAAGGTTTGACTTTAAGGGGAGAATGTGATAAAATTTGTAAATGTGTAGATCTCCATCTACAACCGCGCAAAAAAGGTTTTAAAAAGGTATTTCCTTTACCTTAATGGCGAGTCTTAGAAAATAAAGGAGGTATAAGTATGAAAGCAGTTATTGAAACTGGAGGAAAACAATATTATGTCGAAGAGGGTACAGTTTTGTACACTGAAAAATTAGATGCGGCAGCAGACAGTAAAGTTACTTTTGATCATGTTTTAATGATTGGTGGAGCTGCTGGTAATCCTTATGTTGAGGGTGCTAAAGTAGAAGCTAAAGTTTTAAAACATGGTAAGGGTAAAAAGGTTAAAGTATATAAATATAAACAAAAGAAAAAATATCGCCGTACTCAAGGTCATCGTCAACCATATACTAAGCTTGAAATTACTAAATTAGTTGCTTAATGATTAAAATTAATATTAAACAAAATCATATTGAAATTAATGGTCATGCGATGTTTGATGATTATGGTAAAGATATTGTCTGTGCGGCAGTAAGTTCAATTGTTATAACGAGTATAAATGGTATTTTAAGGTTGGATGATAAAGCTATTAGCTATAAGTTATCATCAGATGGAATAATTATTGATATTTTAAAAGATAGCCGTGAGACTAATTTACTTATTTTAAATATGACAAGTTTATTAAAAGAATTAGAAGAAAAATACAGAAAAAACATAAAGATATACGAGGAGGTGTAGTTTATGGAATTATTAAAGTTAAATATTCAATTATTCGCTCATAAAAAGGGACAAGGTTCTACTAAGAACGGACGTGATTCTGAATCTAAAAGATTAGGTGCGAAAGCAGCTGATGGCGAAGTTGTAACTGGCGGATCTATTTTATATCGTCAAAGAGGTACTAGAATTTATCCGGGTGTTAATGTTGGAATCGGAAAAGATGATACTTTATTTGCAAAAATAGCTGGCCGTGTTAAATTTGAACGTTTAGGCCGTGACCGTAAACAAGTGAGTGTTTATCCAGAATAATTAGTGTTTATCACTAATTTTTTTGTTGAAAAATTGTTTTGTTACTATTCACAGCCGTCTGCCATGTCTTTATAATGTATTGGACTTGGAATTCGTCTAAAAATAGGCTGTGAATACTTGTTTTGGCATATGTTTATAAAATTTAAAATTCAATAAAGCCTTTAAAATAAAGGATCCAATCCCAATAATTATATAACATTTAATAATGAAACAGCAGGCTGGCGAATTATATCCATAGAAGGTGATGGGAAGGTTAAAATAACAAAAACCGATAGTGTTGGTGGTAATATAGCTTGGAATACAGTAAATTCATCAAATTGGAGCACTGCATCATTAAACACATACTTAAATGAAACTTACTATAATACTTTAACTTCTGAAGCTCGAAGTCAAATAGACACTCATGACTTTAATGTAGGTGCAGTAACAACTAATAACAATAATCTACAAGACCAAATAAACGATGAAAATAGTAGTAAATGGAATGGGAAAATAGCCTTACCGACTATCTCAGAAGTAATAAGATCAAACTCAAATACAAGCACATGTGGCACTATTTTGTTACATAATAGTAATATGAGTACTTGCCATAGTACAATGTGGTTGGGAACCAAGGGGTTGTGGTGGTGGACACTATCAACAATGGCAGGATCACCATCTACCCAAATTTTTCATTTAGGAAATTTTGGTGCTATTACTAATATTAGTTATGATAATCAATATCAAATGTCAACACATCCAACCCTTTATTTATCATCAGATATCCAAATTACAGGTGGAGATGGTAGTCAGTCAAATTCATATACTTTAGGATAAATAAAAAATCAGGGATTAAAATAATCTCCGATTTTCGTTTTGTTTATATAATTTACAGGCATTTCATAGGTGTATTTTACACCTTTTTTGGGTAATATTATTTTATTT